>JAYTDP010000296.1:0-2789 GCA_043735865.1 Bdellovibrionales bacterium | reverse complement strand
GCTGCCTCGAGCGTCGGGCGCGAGGCGACACCACATGGATTGTTATGCTTTACTGCCACGCAAGTCGGCTCTTGAGGGAATTCTCTTAAAGTTTGCGCGGCTGCGGTCAGATCGAGAAGATTATTAAATGAAAGCGCTTTGCCCTGGAGAATCTCAGCCTGGTGTAAACCCGTGGCGCTTGATTTGTACCACGTGGCCTTCTGCTGCGGGTTTTCGCCGTAACGAAGTTCGGAAACGAAATCGCCGGTGACTGAAAGTTTTTGGAGGGAGGTGTTTGCGCCTTCGTCATCGCCCTGCGCACTGAACCATTTCGTAATCATCGAATCGTAATGACTCGTGTGCGCGTAAATTTTCGCTGCTAAAACACGGCGCTCCCCGAGCGATAAAGTGCCTTTTGCCATCGCCGATTTTAAAACCCCAGGATAATCTTTCGGATCACAAATGACCGCAATGCGCTCGTGACTCTTCGCGGCCGCTCTTAAAAATGAAGGACCACCAACATCGATATTTTCAATGTCTGGCTCGGCTTCGAATGGATATAAATTTCCGACAACGAGATCAAACGGTTCAATGTCATATTCTTCTAAAACTTCTTGATCGCGTGGTTCATATGAACGTGCGAGAAGTGCCATATGAATTTTTGGGTGGAGAGTTTTCACGCGTCCGTCCATCACTTCCGGGAAACCCGTTTGGTGCGACACTTGAATAACTTCCACGCCGTTTTCGCTTAAGAATTTTGCGGTCCCGCCGGTTGAAACAACTCGCATCCCCGCATCTGCGAGAGGCTTGATGAATTCAATAAGGCCGGATTTGTCAGAGACGCTGACAAGTGCGTTGCGAAATGGACTTTGGATCTTCATATTTTTGGGCATAGAGAGAAATTCGCATTTCCTCTCGAAGAAGTCACTTTATTGGGTACGCGCGCGCATTTCGCGCTGCGACTCCAGCGTTGGAGTCGCAGCGCGGCAGTTAAAATTCGGTTTACGCCGGCTTTCGTATCAATCGGTAAATCATCGCACCCAAAAGGTTAGACTTTTCAAAATGCGAAACTTCTCCAGATAAATCAAAAATAGCCTGCACTTCGCGCAGCGAACCCAAAGCAATGCCGTAGAATCGCGCTCGCTCGCGAGGTGAAGTCTTACCTGAGCCCTCGGCTAAATTTAAAACTACGCTCAGCATTGCCCGCTCAAACTGATCGCGGATTTCACCGCGAAGGCGAATGCCTTTGGACTGTTGATAAATCTCTTTAGCTAATTGGTATGAACGAAAATTTTGTAACACCGAATCTCCTTTTGTTTGGAGCGAGCGCCCCTTTCTGAAAGAAGGGGGCCGAGCGAAAAACAAAAGGAATTCGGTGTCGGCCACTTAGACGGATACCGCAACGGATACCCTGACCATGACATTGACCGAAACCGACACTGTCACGGTGGGTCGCAGAAAAGATGCCGGGCACCTTTTAAGGCGCGGCGAATTTCGTAGCTAAGAGTTTTAGATCGTCATTGGTAATGAAGATTCCGGCGCCGACGAATGGCGTGCTTAGATCCTTATTCGCGAGGTTGTCGCCTCCGCCCACTACGTAGATCCCCTTCAGGATATTAAACTTTAAGTAAGCGCGTAGTATGAGGTCGTCGAAGTCAAATGCGTCGACTGAAAACTGAAGTTTCTTGGCGAACATATTGTAGTCCAAGCCGATGCCGCCCCGGCTTTCCATAAGCCCGCCGCGCACCGTGAAGTCATAGAAGTTTTTGGCGAAGATGGCGTTGAACTTCAATTTGTTTTTAAATGTTTGAGTGCGCTCGTAGTCTTGTGCCGGATTTCCCGTCTGCACAAGTGACGTCTCTTCGATAACTCCCCGCGGATCATCGACGATACCGAGTAAGTAGTACCGATCAAGTCCCGGCTGGATTTTTAAATTTAAATACGATTTTGTTAAAGAGGCATCGGTCAGGAATTCCGTGTGAAAGTCGACCGAGGTTTCCATGTTGCCCGCGCCGCCGACAAAATCGTTCACGCTACCGAGAGCTTCATTTAAGCGCTCAACAGTTTCTTCGTCGTTGACGAGTTTACCGATCGTACCTTCACCGCGATTAATCTTGCCGGTGATTTCATCCATATTTTTAAGAACACTGTCTATACGATGTAAAGCCGCCACCGCCTTTTCCCAGCCGGCCTTGAAACCCTCCGGGCTATCGTCACTGACGAATCCATCAAGCTGCTTCGTGAGTGAACGGGTATGCTCGATGATTTCGCCAATCTTACCTTTATTTTCGCCCGTCACTTCCGCGATATCACCGGTTAACTTTTCAATATTTAAAACGATGCGACCCAGAGTTGTGGTGTCGTCACCTTTCGTCGTCGCCTTGTTCAAAGTTTGCGCGAGGCCAGAAAGACTTTCGGAAATCTTGCTGACTTCTTTCATCATCGCGTTCAACGATCCGCTCTCTTTCGCGTTTTTAATTTCAGAACCACTTTCAAGAAGCGCATCGTCCGCAGCGCCAAGCACCACCTCAACGTGACGATCGCCCAAGATTCCGTCAGAACGAAGCTCAACCGCACCAGAAGTTTTGAGCTGTAGATCGTGATTCACTTCAATCGTAATTTTCGCGTGATTGTCGACGAGTTCGATTTTTTCAATCTGGCCGACTTTGATACCAGCTGCTTTGACGGCGCTATTTTCTAAGAGTCCGCCCGCATCTTGAATCTCAAACCAAAAATGTTTTTGACGGCTAAAAAGCCCCGGGCCTTCATTGACCTTCAACGACATGACACCGATCAGACCGGAAACGATC
>JAYTDP010000295.1:0-4046 GCA_043735865.1 Bdellovibrionales bacterium | reverse complement strand
CAACATCCGACCCACCTAAAAGCTCACGAGCAGCCGAATAATTTTCTTCGCTCTTCTCGAAAGAGTGAACGACTCCGTCGACTGGCAGAGCATCGGCTAAAAAGTAAGTCGAGTACCCGTAGAGGAGGCCGATTTCGACCACGACTTTCGCATTTACCATTCGAGCCAAAAACTGTAGAAGCCCCGCCTCGGCGGCACCCACATTAATACCCAATTTACCATCGGCGGCCAACCGCTCTCGAATTCGCACGGCAGCTGGCTTCTCATCGACAAAGAGCTTCGCAATATACTTTTCGGCACTGGTCTCGCGTGAATGACTCATGGAAGATTTATAAGGGAATCGCGCGAGTATCTCAACTGTTAGTCTAGTGCAACTGTAGTGCTGCTACACTTTTCATACTTTTTTTGGTCTTATTCGTTTAACCTGTAGCCGTTGCTATAGGCAAAGAGGTTGAAAAATGAGTCCATCTGGCGATACCGAAAATCTAGTTCGCATTGAAAATCTCGCCATCAACTTTCGAACCGACGAAGGTATTGTAAACGCCGTAAAGGGCATCTCTTTCAATATCCCCAAAGGCAAAACTGTCGGCCTCGTCGGCGAATCCGGCTCAGGCAAGTCGGTCACAGCGCTTTCAATCATGCGCCTCATCCCCAATCCTCCCGGCGAAATCATTTCAGGCCGCATTGATTTTCAAGGCGAAGACCTTCGCACCCTCAGCGAAGCGAAAATGCGCCAAGTTCGCGGCAATAAAATCTCGATGATCTTTCAAGAGCCAATGACTTCGCTTAATCCGGTTTTCACGGTGGGAGATCAAATCGCCGAGACTCTTGTGCTCCACCAGAATATGTCGAAGCAACAAGCATTCGCTCGATCAATAGAATTGATGGAGCAAGTGGGAATCCCCGATCCGAAAAAACGCGTTCACTCGTATCCGCACGAAATGTCCGGCGGTCAACGTCAACGTGTCATGATCGCGATGGCGATTGCGTGCGAACCGGATCTTTTAATTGCCGACGAACCAACGACGGCGCTCGACGTGACGATTCAAAAGCAAATTCTCGATCTTATTTCAAATTTGCAAAAAAAATATGGCATGAGCGTTCTCTTCATTACACATGACTTAGGTGTCATAGGCGATATCGCAGACGACGTAGTCGTCATGTACAAAGGCAACATCGTTGAACAAGGTACGAAAGAAGAAATCTTCCGCTCACCGAAGCATCCTTACACAAAAGGGCTTATCGCCTGCCGCCCCACCCTCGATCATAACCCCGTACGTTTACCTACGGTTTCGGATTTTATGACTCCCGACGGAGTTGAAAAAACTTATGACAAGACTTTATTGAAACGCGAAAAGCCGGTCCGTGAGATCAGCGCAACGAAAAATCCGCTGCTTCTTGAAATTAAAAATGTAAAAAAATATTTCCCACTTGAAAAAGGTATTTTCGGAAAAGTGAAATCGTGGGTTCCTGCCGTCGATGACGTTTCTCTCAAAGTTTACAAAGGTCGAACACTTGGCCTTGTCGGAGAATCTGGATGCGGCAAAACAACTCTCGGTCGCACTCTTTTGCGATTGATCGAACCGACGGCGGGCGAGATTTTTTACGCCGGCCAAGACATTACGAAGCTAGGCAAAGAAGAAATGCGAGCTCTTCGCCGCAAGATTCAAATTATTTTTCAAGATCCGTACGCCTCACTCAATCCACGCATGACGATCGGTTCAGCGCTTATGGAGCCGCTTATCATTCATGGCATCGGCAAATCGAAAGCCGAACGTGAACAACGGGCCCGAGATCTTCTCTCTCGCGTCGGCATGGAGCCGGGCATGGTCAACCGCTACCCGCACGAATTCTCCGGTGGACAACGCCAACGTATTTGCATTGCTCGCGCCTTAGCCGTCGAACCTGAATTTATCGTCTGTGACGAGTCGGTTTCGGCGCTCGACGTTTCGATCCAGGCGCAGATTTTAAATCTTCTCCTCGATCTTCAAGACGAATTCAATCTGACATACATCTTTATTTCGCATGATTTAGCTGTAGTAAAATACATTTCTGACGAAATTGCCGTAATGAACGCAGGTAAAGTTGTCGAGATGTCCGAAGCTAACGAGATCTACCGAAATCCAAAAGATGCTTACACCAAGAAGCTGTTATCCGCGATCCCGAAGGGCATCACCCTTTAAAAGGTGCCCGGCATCATTTCTGCGACCCGTTGCGTTTAATCGATTGGCGAATAAACGAAATATCTCCCCCGCGTGCATTTACGAAGGTCGTTTTGAAACTTCGCAAATGCGGCTGAGCGAATTTCTTCTGACGTAATCCAATATTTTTTCGTAACTGCGGTTCGCACAATAGTCGTGTTGCTTTTGTTCACCGTGAACACGTAGTCGATCCACGGGCTCGAGGCCGAGCAATCCTTGATCGCATCACCTTTGGTATTGAAATTTTCCAACGTCACATCGAACTTCACGATATTCGGCATATTAAGCAGCAGATTCGACTCTCGCTCTTTCGGGTCAACACGAGTGATTTCTGCGAGGTCTTTTAAAGTTTCGATCCCGATCGCAGGACCCATCGAAGTCTCAAGAGGCTGGTAGTGCTGATCAATTACTACGTCGAGACGAATCGGCTTCACGATGCGGCTTTGCAAGTCGTACGGCTTAAACTTGTAGCTAATAATTTCTGACATGTTCGCCAAATTCGATACAGTTTCGGATTCAAATCTTTTTTTCGAGTAAGTTAATTCGGCGCCGGTAGCACTTACTGCTTCTGCTCCTGCCAGTTCCAAAGTCACTTTATCTTGGCGACGCTGAGCGGGTTTCAAGCTCAAGATCCAAGTCCAATGCTCGACGTTCTTGTCGGGCTCTGTAAAATCCACGTTCGCTAGTTCTAATTTATCTGGATTCATAATTAGCGCTTGGCGCTGGCCGATATCTTCAAATACGCCGTCTGCAAAACTCTGAAAGTTCGTTGGATCCACCCACAGTCGTCGATTGCCTAATAATATTGTGGCAATCGCGTGATTGAAACCCATATGTGGCACTGTCGGCAAAACATAGGGCGGCTTCCCACGGTATATAAATGCCACGTCCGCTTTTAGCCCCAATATCCGAAACAACTTCGCCGACAAGGTCGCCAAATCTTTGCAGTCCCCGAAGCGAGTGGCTACGATTTGCTCCAAATGTCTAGGGACGAGTGCGCCGTCAACCGATCGCCAATCTCCCATATATCGAACCCGGTCAGCTACCGACGCCAAAACGAAGTTTACTTGATCGAGCGGGTCTTTAATTTTACGTGCGTCTTTTATAATGCTATCGAATTTTTCGGGCAGCTTTTCTTCAAGAATAGTTTTGTATCGGATGGCCATGCTGTGAAACATTTCGTCGTAAGATTTTGCTGTCGCAAAAGCGATCCAAACTAGTTTCTCGTCAGGCAAAATCGGATTGATTTCCTCAAAAACCCGCCGCACAACCGGCTTGTTCAAATGAAACCTGTAACTAAACTTCTTAAGTTTTACATTTTCCTTTTTATTAAAATCGAGAGCTTTCAATGGATCATTTATCTGGATAAAAAGCGGGCGTACGGAGGTGATTTCGATATCGCCCTTTTCCTGCAAATTATAATCACCGAAGAAATGTCGCTCCGAAAAATGATTCGGCAAAAACGGGCGGAAGACCTCTTGGCGGGTTCTAATTTCGATAACCGTCCCGACTTGAACTTGTGAAAACGGCACTACAACTTGGCGCGACTCATCAAATCCCGTCTCGGTTGCATTGATCGGAGTATCGACAACGTCATTTTTATCAACGACGTAATCGACTCCGCCCGTAGTCGTCTTCGCTTCAACAATTTCAAACTTCACATTTTTTGGAGTATAATTAAAGCGCCATGTTCCCCAATCCACTCTTCCACGTTCGTTCAGAATCTTGATGCGCTGGGTGCTAACTTCAACCGAACTGCCGTTTTCGGCGACCTGGATCGTGATCTTTTTTGACAAGATCGATACGTCGGACTCCGCCGGGAGCATCCAGCGCGCATGTGTCGAA
>JAYTDP010000294.1:0-4981 GCA_043735865.1 Bdellovibrionales bacterium | reverse complement strand
CTGATTCGTACGCTCCGGTATATTCGCTACCGTCGGCCAGGTACGCGCCGTATGGTCCGCATGATCCGCCAATGAGGACGGGTCTCTTCTCGTGTGTTTCAAAATACTTTTCTTTGGCGTAGCACGCGAGCATCACAGAAGAGAAAATGGTTTCTCGAGCTTCGCGATTGTACATTCCATATTGCATGAAACCTTTGATGCTAGCTTGGTAAGACGAAGTGAGGATAATGTCGGCGCCGGCTTCCAAATAGCTCAAGTGGGTATCAAAAATTGCCTCGGGCTTGTCTTTCAGTGCGCGTGCGGACCATAGTTTGTGGTTAAGGTCGACTCCCCTTTTTTCAAGTTCAGTCGCTAGTCCGCCGTCAAGAATCCAGTTTTCTTTTTCTGAGAAAAGCAGTGATGCGTTTTTCATTGTGTGGGTGGAGTTTTCGGTTTCGGGCATTTGTCGAAAAATGCGAGGCCTTCTTCTGTTTTTGGACTGAATTGAATTTGGCCGCGAAGCGATCGTATGACGGTATCCACGCTATTTCCGCATTGCCGATAATCGAAGAGGGCTTGATTTGCGTATTCGACTGCATCGCTAACTTGTTTCAGTTTTTCTTCCAGCGGAATTTTTTGTGTGTTGATCCAATCGAGCCGATTGACAAGCTGGTGGTACCGGATGACGTGGAGTTCGGCTTTGATCATGCTCCCTCCCCCCTTGATGAGATCTCGATAGATAACGTCGGCTTCGGCGTGGCGTTTTGCTGCTGTTAAATGTCGTGCGTAAACTTGCTCGCAGGATCTAATTTTACGGAATGCCGGATGAGTGTCATCTCTTAATATGACAAAGTTACAGAGGCGCGAGGCAATGACTTCTCGGTGATAATACCAATTCGCTTCGTGCGGATGGTCGATATAATCGCTGAGAATTTTTTTCGCGCGGTCGATAGTTTGCGGAGGAATCGTCAGGTACTCGACTCCGCCCATCGAGACTTCATAGAAAAGCCCGTTGAAATGAAAGTCGAAGGGCAGATCTTTGATTCCGTCGAAAATATCGAGGACTTTTGTTGAGTAGACGAGACCTTCGTTCTTCACGAAGTTTTCAGTTCTCTCGACCCGCACATTTTTATTCATCATGAAGGGGTCGAAAATGCGGTTCTCGAAAAACACGCCGGACTGCGTGTAAAGCTTAAGATCGGATCGTTCGCCGAGAGCGTATCGAACGTAAGAAAGCGGTCCGACGTCGGCGTCGGTACCGGCAATCAGCGCGGTGCTTTTTTCGCGGATCGGAATGAGGTCTAAAATTAGGCGCGCATAATCTTCGGCGAGATGATCTCGACTGAGATCGTTTTTATTATAATTCCATAGGCCAGTGATCAAGAGAAGCACGGTCGAAATCGCGATGACTTTTTGGAATGGTTTTTTTTTGAGGAGTAACTCCATCCCTGCGGCGAAAATAAGACACGACGCGAAAAGGCCGACCAAATGGAAGACTTTGATGACGTTTTGATTGAGGGAGTTGAAGTCGAACTGCAATACGAATGGAAGAACGATGGGTGTGGAGAATATAACGAAGGCTATTCCCGCCAGCTGAATGGGATCGAATCTTTTTCTTGCGGCAGCAAGCCCTGCTACACCCATGACTCCGCCAAAGATGAGCCACTCTCGGCAGAAGATCGCGTAGATTTGATCCAAGAGGAACATGATTTTCTCTGAGAAACCCGTCGCCCATTTTGCCTCGATGGATCGGTAGTAGGAGCGATTGATGTAAGCTGCGAGTTCGCCCAAATCATTTATGGGGCCGAGAAATGAAATGGCCGGATTTTGTTGCGACCTCCAAATCATGAAAAGGTAAAGTCCGCCTGCGACCGCGCAGCTGAACGGGATCCAAATGTAGCTTTCGCGGATGATGGGCTTAATTTGCCTGTGTGCGAATGCGATGAAAAGTGGTGTTCCTAATCCGAGTAGTGGCCAGTGGTTAGCGAGGCCGATTCCGTATACGGCGCCGAAGACGAGAAGATTTTTGCGGGACGGGTTTTCTGCCACGCGCAGTGTGAGGTAGAAAAGCGCAGCGTAAATGAGGATATGCAGCGGGTAAACTTCGGCGACGATGCATTGGCTCCAAAAGGTGTCGCTTAGGCCGAGGGCTGCGGCGCAGGTTAGCGCTACAGGGAGTGCAAAAGTCATTTTACGTAGTGAGAGAAAGAAAAATAGGACGGCGCCCGCTCCGCATAAGTTAGAAAGTAAGTGGACGCGATAGGCGATCGAACCGAGCGGCAGGTAGGTGAAAAAGTGACCGAGCAGCATGTAAACGGGGTAACCCGGGGGTTGTGGCAGTCCGAGAGTGCGTACGGCGGACAGAAATAATCCCGAATCTTCGAAAGTGACTGAGTGGGCACTTGTGAGTGCGTAGATTGCAAAAGTAAATATGAAAAGGGCGACTGCAGGTTTGCAATCGTCGGCCCTAGGCGATGTCGCGACATTAACCAATGTCGCGCCGTTTGCCGATGTCGCGACATTAAGCGATGTTGCGCCGTTTTTGATGGGACGGTTGTCTTTTGCCATATCGTGAAAAATCAATGACTCCTGCTTCTATTCCATATGAAGAATGGCAGTTCGTACAGAGGATTTCATTGTTATCGTAAACGACTTCGTTTTGACAGCTCGGGCAGCATAAAATGGCGAGTGGCGGAGTGTCTTTTGTGTTAACTGGTAGTGGCGTGTGCTTTCGCACGTCAGCTTTCGGTCGTGCCCACGCTTCGAGTTCGCCGACGTAGATTTTAATTATTTTTTCTTCGATGCCAATCCATTGCGAAACTTTGAGTGCGGCGTTTGCTCCACCAACCCAATAACGTCGAAGGCGGGTTAATATATCTTTCACCTTCATGAAAGCTGCCATCGGCTTAATTTCTAGAACTTCGAAGCCAGCGCGGTCGAGAGCGTTGGCGATCGTTTTCGGTGTGAAGTAAATAAGATGCTCGTCAGGCTTGAAGTGGTACCAATGTTTTCCGAGCAAGCGTGCAGTCCATGAACTTTGATCGGGAGTCGTTAGGTGGAGCACGCCGTTTTTTTGAAGAGCGCTGTGCATATTTTGTAAAAGTTCGACGGGATGGCTGACGTGTTCAACGACATCAAACAGTGTGACGCAATCGAAGGATCCATCGCGCACTGGGAGCTTATCAGGAGATGATACAAACCCTTTTAATCCAAACTTCACTGCTGACTTTTGCACGGCGAATTCAGAGATGTCCGTTATGAAAACGTCCCACCCGCGATCTAAAGCTACTTTTCCGAAATGCCCAAGCGCACAACCCACATCTAGAACTCGCCCGCGCCCGCCCAATTTTTCTTCGGTCGCGCGCAATCGATACTGAAAGGTCTCATAGTGACTTTGAAATTCGTTTTCATAATTCCCGTAACCGTGGACATCTGTATCGCCGTGAAAGTAGGAAGCTTTGTAGACTGAAGTTACTTCCGGGGCAGGTGTCGGCACATACACGAGTGAGCAGGCGGAACACTCCACCAAATCCGCATTTTGAACGGCGAATAAACTTTTAAATCTGTGACTTTGACAGATTGGACATTCAAGTCCGGGCTGAATCAAAAGGCCTCCCCATACCTTCTTATTTTCGGTGTCTTTACCCGGTATCATAAGAAGTTTGGACTGGCGCAACACTTCTTCGACATACGTCATGAGCGGAAATCCCAAATCTGTGGCTGCGCCGCACCCATACTACGACCTCACGATTCTTTCGCTGACTCGCCCCTAGCAATTGGTCTAGCCTTTCTTACATGGCCACTATATTTAGCAAAATAATTGCAAAAGAAATTCCTGCAAAAATCGTCTTTGAAGACGATAAATGTCTCGCATTCCACGACGTGAATCCGCAGGCACCCACTCATATTTTAATTATTCCAAAAAAAGAGATACGTTCGATGGCGGAAGTGACTTCTGAAGATGCAGCAATTCTTGGCCATATGATGGTAAAAGCTTCCGATATCGCGCGCGAAATCGGCATCGCCGATCGCGGATATCGATTAGTAGTGAATACAAATCAGTGGGGAGGCCAGACCGTTTACCACTTACATATTCATCTCATGAGCGGTCGCGCGTTCAGTTGGCCGCCGGGCTAAAATATCAAAACTCCGGCGCCGAAGTCGCATTGCATTAGCGCTGAAATATTTTTATCAAACTGACGAATTATTCTTGACGCAATATTCGCCTCCCAAACTTGCTCTATAAAACTGATTTTATTTAAACGCCTACTCCCCTCCGAAGAGCTGTCCGACCTCGATTATACATATGTCGCCGCATCAATCATGTGTGTCGTTTTAATCCGACCGTCCGAAAGCACTCCGGACAGAAAAAACGACAAAATCGCATTTTAAAATCGAGTGTATACCCGAATCTGAAAGAGGTGCCTATGAATCAAGATATAAAGCAAGTTACCAATCAAGAAATAATTGCCGAACTTAAACGACTTTCGGAGCAGGAAAAATTGCTCGTGAATCGTTCGATCGACCTTTTGCGCGAAGTCGAAGAACGCCGAATATACCTTAAAATGGGCTACCCCAGCCTGTATGAATTCTGCATAACTGAATTACATTATTCGGAAGGTGCATCTTACCGCAGAATTGCCGCAATGAGATTAATAAAGGCAGTTCCAGAAATTAAAGAAAAAGCAGAAGCCGGAAAAATATCGCTGACCGCAATGGCTCAGGCGCAATCATACTTTAAGCGAAAAGAAAATGAACTTACACCTATAAATAAAACCGCAAAACTCGAACTCCTAAGCAAACTCGAGCATCGCTCATCTCGAGAATGCGAACGAGAAATTTTAAAACTAGATCCAAAATCTCACCGCCCTGACCGCGTCGTCGCAAAGACTGAGCATCTCACCGAAATTCGCCTAACCGTCGACAACGATTTTATGGCTGCACTCGACAAACTTAAAGATCTCTTATCAAACAAACATCCCGAGCTATCGACAAAAGATAT
>JAYTDP010000293.1:0-17060 GCA_043735865.1 Bdellovibrionales bacterium | reverse complement strand
GCCCGGTGCCGCGAGAGTTTGCCAGGTGCTATCACCGCGTAAGAAAGATGTCGCATCCGCGGTCCCTGATCCGAGCCTCGCCGTACCAACGGTGCCGGTCGAAAGGTTTGCCGCCGATAAATTGGTTAAGGCTGATCCGTTGACGGCACCGAATGTTCCGCCGCTCACTTGCGTTCCAGAAACAGCTAAATTCGCGTCATTTACATCGAAAGTAATGTCGTTCAAATTTGACGTTAAAGAAAGCTTCGTGCTGCCGGCGAGAAGTGATCGGAGTTGTAAATCGACGCCCACTTTTTGTTTGTAGACTTGGGATCCGGTGCCTAGATTGGAAGCCGTATTGGTTTCACCTGCCGCTGCAATTGTTTGCCAAGTGCTATCACCGCGCAAGAACGTTGTTGCGCTGGCGGTGCCTGATCCGAGTCGGGCAGTGCCTACCGTGCCAGTCGAAAGGTTTGCGGCCGACAAATTCGTTAACGCCGAACCATCGACGGCACCGAAAGTTCCGCCGCTGACTTGGGTTCCAGAGAGCAGTAAATTCGCATCATTTATATCAAACGAGATGTCGTTCAGGCCGGTAGTAAGCGCAAGCCTCGTGCTTCCCGCAACGAGTGATCGTAACTGCAAATCCGCTCCGATTTTTTGTTTGTAGACTTGCGATCCAGCACCAAGGTTTGAAGCCGTATTTGTTTCACCTGGTGCCGCGAGAGTTTGCCAAGTGCTATCACCGCGCAAGAAAGATGTCGCATCCGCGATCCCTGATCCAAGTCTCGCTGTCACCACGGTGCCGGTCGAAAGATTTGCCGCCGATAAATTTGTTAACGCTGAACCATTGACGGCGCCGAAAGTTCCGCCGCTCACTTGAGTTCCAGACAGCGCTAAATTCGCATCATTCACATCGAAAGTAATATCATTTAAATTTGTAGTGAGCGAAAGTTTCGTGCTTCCGGCGAGGAGTGATCGTAATTGTAAATCGACTCCCGCTTTTTGTTTGTAGACTTGCGATCCGGTACCAAGATTCGAAGCTGTATTCGTTTCACCGGCGGCGGCGAGTGTCTGCCAAGTACTATCACCACGCAGAAAAGTCGTAGCGCTCGCGGTGCCGGATCCGAGTCTCGCTGTGCTAACAGTTCCTGTCGAAATATTTCCAGCCGTCAAATTTGTTAACGCCGAACCATCGATGGCACCGAAAGTTCCGCCGCTGACTTGGGTACCAGAGAGAGCCAAATTCGCGTCATTCACGTCAAAAGTGATGTCGTTCAGATTGGTGACCAACGAGAGTTTAGTACTGCCCGCAAGCAGTGAACGAAACTGTAAATCAGCCCCAATTTTTTGTTTATAGGAAGGGGAGCCCGTGCCTAAGTTCGACGCCGTATTGGTTTCTCCTGCGGCGGGCAATGATTGCCAAGAATTATCGCCGCGCAAAAAAGTTGTCGCACTGGCGGTACCTGACCCGAGGCGAGCCGCACCGACGGTGCCAGAAGAAATGTTTCCGGCGTTGATGTTGGTCAAAGCAGATCCGCTTACCGCGGGCAGGGCACCGACAAGGTTTGCCGCCGTCAAATTCGTCAGATTTGAACCATCAATAACTCCGAAAGTTCCGGCGCTGATGTTCGCAGCCGGGACTGAGCCTGTAACTGTCTCTGCGACCATCGCGAGAGGGACAGCTGTAATTGGAATATTGGAAAATGTTGTTTCGATTGCACCATTGCCGTCAATATCGAGATCGAGTGTCCATGTGAATGGACCAGTGACTAAAAAATGGCTTGAACCTAATGTGCCAGAGCAAACACCGGATGAAACTCCGCCAGTCAGAGTTTTCGAAAAAGCACCGTCAGTGATTATGACCGGCACCAACGTTACGCCGGTGTTCCAACACGGTATCGAGTTTTGAAGTAGACTCACTCTTCCGTTAAAAGTTCCGTTGACCGGAACACCGCTACTCGTCTTCAAAAACCCTTGAAGTGAGACCGAATCAAACGGAGCGGCGGCCAGCGCCGATTGCGCGAAGAGAAGAAAAAGAAATGAGTTTCGAATAAGTTTCATCATTGCGGGTTCAACGCCCCGCTCGTGAGGACGTACCCATTTGAAGAAACAATTTGAGAATTAACCAGCGACGGTAGAGTCGTAAGAACGCTGAGTTTGTAAGCCGCATTCGTGCTGGTGACAGGAGTCGCTACGCTACTGCCGCCATTATACAATGTCGCCATCGGAGTCAGCTGAAACGAAGAATCGAACAATATCGTGAGAGTCGTAGGAGTTGAAATCTGACCTTTAGAATTTGTAAACGTGAAAGAAAATACGCGGGTCTCGCCAACCAACATGGTGGCATCGAAAGTAAAATGTGAGCTCGTGTTGCTGAGTGTCCCTGCGCCCGAGGCTTGAACTGTCCAACTGGCTGTGTTTGGATTGCAAGACGCCTTGAAGCAGCCGACGATGCGAACGTTTGAACTGTATGTCGTGTAGGATGCATTTGCGGTTGGACTTATGATGACGGGTGAGCTGGGCGGAACTTCGGTCGTATAAACAAATGCACGGTTGTCGAGCTTCTTATTACAGCCCGAAAGCGCCACAGTACTAACTATCAAAAGTTTAGCTAGAAGCTCAACTAAAGGATTCTTGATTTCGGCGTTCCGACCCATCCCTCTATTCTAGCAAGGGGTAAGTCTTGTACGAGGGCCAGTTCAATCAATTTCAGACTAGTCAGAAGACTAAAATTCGTAATTTCCTAGGCAATTCCCGACTAAAGTCGACATGGTTTTAATGTGATCCCCATAGTCAAACCTTGAGCGCCAACGTCGGCAGTATCGAGAGTAAACTCGCCGCCGAACATTCGTCCGTTCATCTGTGCACGAATATTTAAACGAAGAGATTGAGTCGCAGGACACTTGCGATTGCCGGGCATAGTTTGTGCAACTCGCTGTCTGAAATAAACCGAATCTTGAATCGGGCCGACCACCATTGATTGCGCGGAAAATCGTGGTGACATGCGATTCGTGTTTGAGAAACCAGTCGTATAGAGCGTTACGGCATTACGGTTTGGAATATTCGCGAAGCCGCGATAATCCACATAAGTCGTTTCAACCAAATATCCGGGTGTCACTGTCATCGGAACTTCAATGTCGCAAGTCGCAACACTTCGATTGACGGTCGCATCTTGCTGCAAACTAAACTGATCGAAAAGAACGGAGATTTCGGAGCCATTCGGTGAAAGTACGACTGCGGCCGTACCAGGAGGACATCCAGAGCCTGAGTATGCAGCTTGACCCAGCTGGTAGGATTGCGACCAAGCCGAAAGCGGCAGAAGCGCTGTGAATACAAGTAGTGTCATTTTGTTAAGCATATTGAACCTCCGTGAACTAAAGAGGCAAAGTAGGTGCCAACACAAGTGGTGTCAAAAAAGGTTAACCGGCTCGAAAATAATAAGCTGCCCCGCAAAGAAGGGTACCTATGCCCCAATCCTGTATCGGAGTGTGAGTAAAGTAGGAATAAAGCATGAGAGCCATACCAATCGTAGCTTCAACGTAATTACCGTTTTTGAATCCAAAACGGGTCACATAGTAACCAATGCTACTAAAAATAAGCCCAGACATGACTCCGGACATCGTAATGTTCACTTGGTAAGTTCGCCGTTCTTATCAAAAACGAATGGAAAAATGACGTGAGCCAATTGACCCTTGGGCGGCTGAGGAAATTGGATTTTCTCGATTTGTTTTTTCACGCACTGGCCGAATTCATCATCACCCGTTTGATTTTGTCGGACCGAAGCGTGTGTCGCATTCCCTTTGGCTTCGATATCCCATTCGATTTCGATTTTTCCTACAGCCGTTGGTTTGCGCTTCAAAGCCTCATTAAAACACTTCTGAATACTTCGTCGAGACTCGCGAATGCCGCCTCGAATCGCTTCTTTATCAATCGTTCCGCTTTCAATTTTGATGTCGTCATTCGGTTCTGGAGTCAGTTTGGCATTTGATGCCGACGCTGAAGTCGATCCGGCCGGCGTCACGGGCGGATTTGTATTTGCGCATCCAAGAAGAAGTGCAAAAGCGAACAGAATTCCAAAATTTCTCATAAAACTCCTGATAAGGTGGGGCACCGAAAAGGTGTCGGGCACCTTTTTAAACATTAAATCTGAACAGCATAATGTCGCCGTCTTTCACCAAATATTCTTTGCCTTCAGAACGCCATTTGCCGGCTTCGCGAACGGCGGCTTCAGTTTTGTATTTAAATAGATCTTCGCAATGATATGTCTCCGCGCGGATAAATCCTTTTTCGAAATCACTGTGAATAACACCTGCAGCCCCTGGCGCTTTCGTACCATTCGTGATTGTCCAGGCGCGAACTTCCTTTTCACCCGCAGTAAAATACGTGATAAGTCCCAGAAGTTTGTAAGCTTCGCGAATCAAGCGAGCGAGTCCCGGCTCGGTAATGCCAAGAGACTCTAAAAATTCTTTGCGATCTTCCATTGGAAGTTGCGCGATCTCGGCTTCAATCGAAGAACAGATGCTAATGCAGTTATTGCCTTCAGATTTTGCGAGAGCCTCAACTTTTTTCGCGTTTTCACCAGGGCCCGCTGCGTACTCTTCTTCATTCACGTTGCAGACGTAAAGAACAGGTTTTAGCGTCAACAAGTGAATGTCCTTGAGAAATGGTTTTTCCATTTCGTCCGGCACTACAGTTGATGCGGCTTTGCCATCATCAAGTGCGGCAAAAAGTTTTTTCACTAAGTTAAATTCGTTTTTTAAATCTTGATCGGTGGTGTGACGCGCCTCTTTTTCAAGACGCTTTAAGCGTTTGTCGGCGACATCGAGATCTGAAAGAATTAATTCTGTCTGAATTACTCCGATATCGCGGATGGGATCAACGGATCCAGAAACGTGAACGACATTAGGATCGGTAAAACAACGGACAACGTGAATGATTGCGTTTGTTTCGCGAATGTTTTGAAGAAACTGGTTTCCGAGACCCTCACCTTTATGGGCGCCGGCGACGAGGCCTGCGATATCAACGAATTCCATTGCCGTCGGAATAGTTTTTTGAGGTTTTACAAATGCAGTAATTTCGTCAAGGCGATGATCTGGTACGGTCACAATGCCGACATTCGGGTCAATTGTGCAAAACGGATAATTCGCAGCTTCAGCTTTTGCAGAAGTGAGTGCATTGAAAAGAGTGCTTTTGCCGACATTGGGAAGACCAACGATACCAACTTGTAATGCCATAACTGATTTTCTCCTGATTAGGTATTATAACGATTCTGGGCTTTTAAGAAGCCATCTTCGATAAATGACACTGCGGCATCAGCCGCTTGCCCAATGAATTCACTCAATGACTCTTGTTCAGGTCCGAAGTTTTGTAAAACCCAGTCTGCTACTTCCATTTGCGGAATGATCGGGCGACCCACGCCGATTTTAAGACGTGAATAATCGCCGCCAATTTTAGCGTGAATGTCACGAATGCCGTTATGACCGCCATGACCGCGATTTTTTTGAAAGCGAATTTTACCAAATGGAATATCAACTTCATCGTGCATCACTAATATTTTATCGGGAGTGACTTTATAGAACGTCATCAATCCTTGAACTGCGGCCCCGGACAAATTCATGAAAGTCTGCGGCTTTACGAGAAGAACGTCTTCGCCTTTGACCTGAATTTTATAGGTGAGTGACTGACATTCGGTTTTCGCCGATTTGCCTATGGCCAAATGATTCGCCAATGCATCCACGACAAGAAAACCGATATTGTGTCTGGTGAGAGCGTATTTGGGGCCCGGATTTCCAAGCCCAACAAGAAGTTGCATGAGAGATTCCAAAAAGAGCACCGCCTAAAACAGTGCCCGTTAAAGATTACTTCTTCGCAGCCGGAGCGGCAGCAGCAGCACCCGCAGCAGGAGCAGCGCCCGGCGCAGCAGGAGCACCCGCAGCTGGAGCAGCACCTGGAGCCGCAGCAGCCACTTCGACAACCGCCACTTTTTCTTCTTCAACCGTTACGATCGTACAGATAGTTTCTGTCGGAAGAGTTAAAAGCTTGAGGCCATCTGGAATAGTCAAATCAGAAGCATGGAAAGAATCGCCGAGACCAAGATTTGTAATATCGATCGCGATGTATTCTGGAATTGCTGAAGGCAAAACTTCAACAGTGACGTCACGGCGAACGATATTCAAAATACCGCCCTCTTTGATACCAACAGATTTACCTTCGAAGCGGATCTCAACGTCAACGCGGATCGCTTTGGTCATATCGAGCGCGTAAAGATCAACGTGGATCGGACGACGAGTTACCGGATGAATCGCAACTTCTTTTTTCAAAACTTTCAAGCCGTTTAAAGCTTTATCGTCAGATTTCAAAACGAAGATCGCATTTTCAAATTTGATTTTGTTGTACTTGGTAAGTTCAATTTCGCCCAAGTTCACTTGGAGGTTTTTTACGTTCGGTCCGTAAATGACAGCTGGGATTTTTTGTTCTTGGCGGTATCCGCGCGAAAAATGTTTCCCTGAAGTTCGGGGCTCAGCTGAAATTGTGATGTTCTCTACTGCCATAAAAAATCTCCTCTTTACGATCTTTGACGTCTGACTCTAATCGAACAAGGCGCTGACTGAATCGTGTGTGTTAATACGCTTAATCGCTTCTGCAACTACTGGAGCCACGGTGATGACTTCAAATTTCCCGCAAGCTTGCGCGGCCGCCGAAAGAGGGATGGTGTCTGAAACCCAGACTTTCTCCACTCCGCTTTCTTTGAGACGCGAAACCGCAGGACCCGAAAGTAACGGGTGAGTTGCAACGGCGAAGACACGTTTTGCACCATTTCGTAATATGCTGTCAACCGCCTGTGTCAGGGTTCCGGCCGTATCAATCATATCGTCGAGAATAATGGCAGTTTTACCTTGGACATCCCCCACCAAATTGACCGATTCGATCTGTCCCGGACCTTTTCGGCGTTTATCGATGATGGCAATCGAGCAGCCAAGGCGTTTTGCGAAGGCTCGGCAGCGTTCAACTCCTCCGGCATCGGGGCTAACTGCAACATATTCGTCCCCAGCGCCCATTCTTTCACGCCATTCGCGAGCAAAAGTGGGAATGGCGAATAAGTGGTCCACCGGGCCGTCGAAGAAACCTTGAATTTGAGAGGAATGAAGGTCAACCGCAATGAGGCGGTCCGCACCAGCGGTTTTCATTAAATCCGCCACGCATTTAGCTGAAATCGGGGCGCGCGGGGCTACTTTTCGGTCTTGCCGGGCGTACCCATAGTACGGAAGAACGGCTGATATCTCTTCGGCCGAAGCCCTTCGAAGTGCATCGAGAATCATGAAGAGTTCCATGTAACTCTCGTTCACCGGCGGGCAACCGCTTTGAATCACGAAGACATTGCATCCGCGAACGCTTTCAGTGATCTCGATTTGGACTTCGCCATCGGCGAATCGGCCGAATTTGGCTAAGCCCAGTTCGAGGCCCGCATGTTGAGCTACTTTTTTGGCGAATTCAGGGTTTGAATTACCCGTAAAAATCTTGAGATCTGACATGACAAGTTTGTACTCGAGGGGGGTGGCCGGTGTCTATATTTCTGTCGGGAACTGGATTTTGGAACACTGAGAAATAAATGGCTTTGCGATTTTTTTCTTGCCGACCTATGTGACGTCAAATGGATGGCTTAAGAAGAGTAGACAAGTAACGCACTGTCTTCGCATCGTCGCAGATGGGTGAACTGATTATATTAATTTATCAGATACGGTAACCAAGCTCCGTACGCGTTGGCACCCTGACCATGGTTGAATTTGATATGGGCCTTCAACATACTTCCTCGCGGTATGAAATCAGTAGAGAGGGCCAGTTTACAAACGATCAAACAAAAGGAAAATATGAAAACCGAAAGACCAATTTTCAAATCATTCGCGGCAGCAGTTGCATTAGGCGTCTTTATCATTGGAACCCAAGGGCAAGCTAGTCCGCCAATCGAGAAAAGTCTTTATGAGCGCCTTGGCGGGGTCTTTGCCATCGCGGCAGTAGTGGACCACTTTAGCGACGCTGTCGTACAGAACCCGATTGTAGGGAAAACTTCAAAAAATCCTGCGCTCAGAGAGTGGCACACAAAAAATTTAAGTCGATTACCGGGCCTCAAGTTTATGCGAACCTTATGGGTTTGCAAAGTCTCCGGAGGACCATTTCAATATTCGCCGACGAAGCCAGGAAAAACCGAAGTAGGCCTTGAGGAGGCGCATCGGGGTCTAAAGATTTCGCCTGATGAGTTTGACGAGGTAGCAGCGGAGCTAGGGCGAACGCTCGACTTTTTTAAAGTCCCTCCACGCGAAAAGGGCGAAGTACTTGCGGCCTTTGCAGCACACAAGAAAGAAGTAACCGCAGGTTACATGGCCAAGTAATGAGGGTTAGAGATTGTGCCGTACTAGACGCGCAGTCGTTGGCGATGGCGGCGATTGTCCAGCGGAGTGATAGAGTCTAGGGAGGACTCAGAGTTGCATTGAAATCCTATATGGTACGGCGTTTTCAATATACCATTCTATTCGTTTTAAGCTCGCTTATGGCAATCCTGGCGCCGTCTGCTGCCTATTCATCAGACAGTGGCGCGCAAAAAGACTATCCCATCAAAGCGCGGGTCGTAAGCTTTAAAGGGAATAACTCTTGGGCGGGCGTCACCACTCTCTATGCACCCGACGCCACCGGCCGCTACGCATTCGAAAACATAGAATCCGAAATTAAGATGGGAAATTGCGGCGACCTCCTCACCCAGTTTCAACATCGGACACTCGAGCAAATGGCAGAGGACAAATACATTTCAGCCGAGATGTTGAGTCACTTGAGCGAAATGACCAAGCTCGGAATAAAACCAAATCAATTTACTTTGCTCACTCTTTATTCTGAAATGCCCGAGGCCGAAGCGAAGATATTGTTCGGCGGGAAGATTCCTGAAGGGCGAATGCAACGCGGGTCCGGTGGCGGCCTCGTTAAAATTTCGCGCGGGACCCTCTACGCCGTTCGCGGTTTTGACATTGTTTCAGATGGAAAAAACGGTCATCAACTCCGTACATTGAGAGTCCCTTGGGAGCTATCGCCAGTTGAAACGCTGACCCGAAATTTCGACCGCCAGAAAGTTCCGGCACTGTACGAGATGGGCCGGGCATTTATGGAAAAAGATGTGCTGCCGGGCGACTTCACATTGGCGATGCATATTATGATTACGGCACTTACGAGCGAAGCACGGATTTTGAAGTTAGATACCGAAAAAGTGATTCTCACTGGCCACTCGTTTCAAGGTGCTAACGACAAAAAAAGCGGCACCCGCGCCCGATTATTTGCCAAGCTTTTCCCAGTTAAGCCACTGAACGACGAACGTATGGGCATGATCGAAAATGAACCTGAAAAATTCTTAGCAAACTATATGGATTTGCCGCTTCCGACGCCACAAGAGTGGACCGAGCTTAAAGACCTAGTGAGCTTCGGAACTTTAAAAAAAGCGAGCGAGAAGTTCTCAATAGAAAAAATATCGTCATGGGGAGAAAAAATATCCGAAGCCAGTGGGCGAGTCTTATCTCCCACGCAGGCGAACGCCTTCTATCAAGATTTTCTGGCGAATTGGACACATGACTATGTCCTGACGGTTGAAGGCCGCGAATTCAGGGCGCCGATTCGCACCCAGAACAGTGCAACGGCTCGCTTGTACGTTGAGTATTTAATGTTAGCTAAAAAATACGGCATGGATCCACGCTCATCTAATTTTATAAGAGTAAAAGAGCTATTACAAACGACGAGCGATCCGGTCGAAGTTGACTCTTTCCACGAAGATTATTTCGACAATAAAGTGTTTTTGCCTTTCTTACCGGTCGGTGTGAAGTCGGATGGCTCACCCGACGCCGCGCCGGCGTTTTGGCTCGGAAATTTTGATCCGAGCGCAATTCCGCAAGCTCACTTAGCTTATGTGGGCGGCGCCATTTTAGCGTATCAAAAATTGATCCGAGATTGGCTAAAAGGTTTGAGCGCCGAAGAAACTTCGTATGCGATGGAATACATAAGCGAAATGCGCCGGGAACTTAAATTAGCTCCGATTTCCTCAATTACGGAAGCCAACTTTTTCGAGACATTCCCAATCGTGACGTACTCGACGAATTGGCTTGTGAACGATCAATTTAAAGCTCTCGGCGGTAAAAGAGTCGACCTGATTGCACTACAAATCCATATGCCGGATTTAAAAGATACCACGAAAATTCAGATTGGAGCCCAGTTCGGGCCCGCCGAAGGATACAAATTCGATTTCGATGCAGTCGAAGCATTAGTGAAGCGCTTCCCGAGTTGGAAAGTTAAGATTGAAGAGCGCGAAAATTCGGTCAAGACCCGAATGCTATTCCGAACCGTACTCTAAAATTAAAAAAATTATGGAATCAGCCGCTCGCAAGTCGCCACACAAGACGCGCCAGCGAGTGCAACTGGGCGATCTAAACATTCGGGCGTTAGATTATGCCGTACCAGGCGTGCAGTTGACGGCAGGGGAGTTGATGCGGCTTCGAAATTCGCCTTACATGCTGCCGCCGCATATTGAAGCATAGCGGTCCTCATGCTTCCTGGCGCTGCGAGATAATCTGAAGCGCGGATGCGATTAATACCAATCCCACCTTTGATTGGCGCGGATTGGATGATGTCAAAATTAAATTTCGAAGTCGACATATTGAGTGCTATGCAACCCGAAGCGGATTTGATGCCGGCAATTCCAAATGGATCTGCACCAACACTGTCGATCATAATGATGTGGCCGGCACTCGCCAAAATATCACCATCGCGGAGGCTGTCGCTTTTTCTCGATGGCACTGGAGCTAAACAGGTAAGGCCATTGGCTTTTGGATCCATGTACATTTGAGCGTTAATTCCATAAACCAAATAAGCTTGAGCCCGTTTTTTCGGAGATACGCGCATCCCAGCAGAAGCGAGCGCGCTGAAAATAAATCCCGAACAGTCGGTGCCCAGGACTTTTGTTCCCGATCCGGCATTTTTGAAAAAATCGAGAGGTGAGTTGAGTTCGGTGGTTGCATATGGTTTTCCACCGTAGTCATAAATGAGTGGGCTTTTCGTCACGTTAAAACATGACGCGTTTTTCTCAATTCCTTCGCGAATGTAGTAGTGGCTTGACTGAAGGAGCGAGAGGTTTCCAACTTCACGTTTAAGGCCGGTGCCGCTGGCATGCTTTCCGGTAACTTGAATCGCGCCGGATGCGATAGACCGTGACGATTGGTCCATGGCGGGCAGCCTCGCGGCAGCGCAACTCTGATAGGCTGTCATCAAAACTTTTTGCGCGCCTTCGGATGCCAAATTTTCTTTAGCTTTCGCAACGGGAGCTTCGGGTTCAGGCGCTGGGGGCGGATTGCATTCTATTCCATCGGCTTTCGCTTGTTCACGCAAAGAAGCCGAAGAAACCTTAAGCTCACTTTTCAAATTTATTTTTTGCATGGAAGTTTCATCACCGATTTCGAGTGCCGTAATAGCCGCGATCAGTTCGTCACGAGTCGCGAGCCCCAGGCGCGTTTTAGTATCTTCTGTCATGACTCGATAAAGATTGATCGTCTTCTCGACGAGCGCACGCCGACCCGAACCCAATTGTGATGCTAAACTTTTGCGAAGCAAGTCTTCACTAGGAAGTTCATCTTGGTCGATAAGTGTTTGAACCAAAGTTGTCGTCATTTTCTCAGAAAAGTTTTCGCAAGCACCTTCGCTCGAAACATCTTTTGATATCTTCTCGGCGACTTTAAAGCCTTTGTCCGCGCAGCCGCCAAGAAACAAAAAGAGAGTGCACAAGAGAGTCGTTTTCATCTCTCGCTATTCGGAGACGATTTGTGATCACTTTAAGGTTCCAATTTATGTAAAGAATGTGTGCAGGACCTATGGTAGCGAATCTTAAATTGCGCCGTCGGTTTTGAGAATCTCGCTTAACTTTCGGATAGCTTGTGCGCGATGTGATACTTTGTTTTTAAATGTTAAACCGAGCTCGCCGAGAGTTTGAGTTTGTCCATCCGGAATAAAGACAACATCATAGCCGAAACCATCTTTTCCTTTTGCCAAAGGCGAAATAGTGCCCGCGTAATCCGCGGTCAGAACATATTCTTTTCCCGACGGAGAATAGGCGACGATTGTACATTTGAAAAACGCCTGGCGGTTGCTCGCTGATCTTAAATTGACCATCTTAATCATCTTCGCATTATTTTCGGCGTCACTGGCTTTTTCGCCCGCGTAACGTGCCGAATGAATTCCGGGAAGATTATTGAGACCCGCTACTTCGATTCCAGAATCTTCGGCCACGACCCATGTACCGGGTTTCATTGCTTTTAAAGATTTCGCTTTTATGCGCGCATTTTCTTCGTAAGTTTTGCCGGTCTCGGGAGGCGCCGAATAATTCGCTAGTTCGGTTAAGCCATGCATTTCAAAGCCTGATGATCCGAGCAAGGTTTGAAATTCGATCATCTTGCCGCGATTGGTAGTCGCAACCCAAAGCTGTTTTTCAGGAGGAGTTTTCGCTTCGCTCACAGTTTTAAATATTTTCTTTGTTCTTGAAAAAGTTGCTGGCAACCATGTTGCGCGAGTTCGATCATGCCATTCAATTGAGTCACCGAAAAGCTACCTTGTTCCGCGGTGCCCTGCATTTCGATAAATTCATTTTTATCATTCATCACAAAATTCATGTCCGTGCCGATTGATGAGTCTTCTTCATAATTTAAATCGAGGAGTGCGCCTTCGCGGCTTAATCCGACGCTGATTGCGGCGACCTGATTGGCCATTGGAAGTTTGGCGATGGTGCCTTGGTCTTTTAAATACTGAAGAGCAAGCATGAGGGCGACGAAGCCACCGGTGATCCCTGCGGTACGAGTGCCGCCATCGGCTTGAATGACATCGCAATCAACGGTGATCTGTCTTTCACCGAGAGCTTTTAAATCGACGGCAGCGCGAAGGCTACGGCCAATGAGGCGCGAAATTTCTTGAGTGCGTCCGCCGCTCAAAGATTTTTCTCTGTTAATTCGAGAGTGAGTGGAGCGCGGAAGCATTCCGTATTCTGCCGTGACCCAGCCTTGTCCTTGACCCGCTAACCACTTCGGAATTCCGGGCTCGACCGTCGCCGTACAAATAAGGCGGGTGTGGCCCATGTCGATTTGTACGCTGCCTTCCGCGTGGCGGATAACATCGGGGGTAATTTTAATAGGGCGGAGTTCGTTCGATTTACGGCCGTCATGTCTCATGTGGAAATCAATTTAGAGGCGATCGTGGTCTCTTGTCGAGCATTTCCTTAAATTGAATGATTCCATTCATCAGGGAAGTGGCCAGACGTTTTTGGAACTCCGGTTGCACGAGCTTTGCAGCCTCGCCAGAGTGAGATAAGTAGCCCAATTCAACAAGAGCCGAAGGCATATTTAAATTCGAAATCACGAAGAATGGAGCCTGCCTCAACGGAGAATGCCGCTCGATTCCATCTGAAGGCCAATTTTTGAATAGGAATTCGGCGAAGCGTCCACTGGCTTGAATGCGGCTGCTTCGCTTTAGATCTTCGAGAATGGAGCTCACGTCATTCGCAGTGGTTGGTGCGTCTTCGACATGGCCGAATTTTTTGCCTTGGTTTTCACGACTTGCCAGAAAGAGCGATTCTTCATCGGGCGGAAGTTGATTTTGAAAATAAATTTCTTTGCCGCGTGCTTTCGGGTCTTCTGACCAATTTGTGTGAATACTAATGAACAGATCTGCTTTCGCTTTGTTTGCGATTGCCGCTCGCTCTTCGAGAGTGACGAACTCATCTCGGGCGCGAGTCATTTTTACTTCAAAGCGACCGTCATTTTTCAAACAGTCGGCCAGCGCTTGAGAGACGGCAAGGGCGATGGTGCTCTCTTTCGCATCACCACCTTTTGCCCCACCGTCATTCCCCCCATGGCCCGGATCAATCACGACGAGAAATCCAAACCCGAGCGACGCCCAAAGGAAAACGCAAATGAGTAGAAAAAAATGAGGATATTTACTCGGCATAGATACAGTGTAGTGAGAGTTGCATAGGTCAGGCAGACCAGAAAAATGAATTTGCAAAACAATCTTCGGGTGATCAAAAACTTGATCACCCGGAGACTGCGTTAATATTGCAAAAAAGACGACCTGGAAAGTAAGGGGGGGTACCAGGCCGCCAAGGGGGACTACTCGCTAGAGCAACGTCCGTGCCAGCCTTTTGACGAGCGGGTAACCAGTTTAAACGCGACCTAAGCCCAACACTGATAACTTTGTAGCGCATTGCACTGGTTCTATTCTGGGTATGCCTTAAAATTATTTCATGAAATCAAGGCCAAAGTCTCAAGGGGAAACTTTGAGAAGTAGAGGGAATCAGCCGATAAGCCTTTGAATGTACAAGTTAAATTTATTTGGGAGCAACTTATGAAAACTTCTCAAGCGGCGAAAATGTTGGTGCTGATGTTCTGCATCTTCCTTTCGGTTCCTAAAATTTGGGCACAAGATCTGGACGACGTCGAAGCCGATATGGATACGGCCATTTCGGAATCTGACGCCGCACAATCAGCAGAAGAATTTGGTCGCAAAAGTGAAGCTGATGAGAAGTCCAAGCTTTCAACGGCGAAAAAAGAAGCGGCGCAGACCAGCGCTAAATCGATAGCAGTCAAAGACGCATCACAAAAGCGTTTGGCGGTTCTGGAGAAAAAAACTTCGGCTTTGGTCGCAGAAAGAAAACTCCACGAAGCACAGACGGCTAAGGCCAAAAAACAAATCGAAATGTACGAAGAAAAAGTAAAGCTGGCAGAGGCGACACTGGCCGCTGCGACACAAGATAATCAGCTTGCGACGAACGCGCTAAAAAATGCCGAAGATACGATTGCGGCAAATAAAAAGAAACTTCAAGAGGCGGAAGCTAATCGTAAAAAAGAATTGGCGGCCGCAAAAGTCGCGAATCGCAAACTGGCCTCGATTGCCGGATCTCTTCCGGGCAAGAAAATCGTGATGGCGAAAGATTGCGCGCTTCATGCAGTGATGGATTTAAATTCTCCACATGCTCGCTTTTTGAAAAAGGGCGAAAAGATTGAACTTGCCAAAGTCGGCGGGCAGGGCTGGTTTCAAGCTCGCACTGGTCGCGGCAACGGATTCATGCACAAAACCTGCAAATAGATGAAGTCGGGCGCATGTCACAACGGAAACTCCACCTCTGGTGCTTAATCGATGGCAAAACAAAAAAGATGGTCGAAGGCCTTCTTTTTGATGAAGCGCGCGCAGTGGTTTCGTCGCTCGAGACAACGGCGCTCGAGCATTGGTACGCTTGGCGTGACGACTGGGTGGATTGGCGCCGGGTCAATGAAGTTGATGGCCTAACGGAAATGATTTTTCGTCAATCGGATGTGGCACCTCCGCCGGCACCTTCGGCAGATGCCAGTCAAACAGCCTTTAGCGACATTAAAATTCCATCGGGTCCACAAGGCCTCGCTGTGCAGTCGGCTTCGCCTCAGGGCTCGGGCATCGTAGATATTAGTTTAATTGTGAATGATTCTGCTGTGCCAGGTACGGAGCCACAGGAGCCTAGTTCGGATTCGCAAACCAATTTTACAGTTCGAACAAAACGACGATTTAAAAAGCGTTATCTCATTCAAATTGAGATCGGTGGAAAAACCTTTCAGAGCTTTTCGCGAGATATTTCGGTTGGTGGAATAAATTTAGAAGACCCTATCCCGGATTGGATTGAGGGAAACTTCAAAGTCCGTATCGGGAAGCCGAACAGCAAAAAACAAATCGAACTCAAATGCAGTGTGATCGCCAAAGAAGGCGAAGAAGACCGCCATCGCATCAAAATATTGCCACTTCAAAATATCGAAGATGAAAAAAAATTAGAAATGTGGATCGCGGCGTAAGGTAACCCTTACGGGAATTCGCCTACGGAATACGTCGGCCATAAAAACGGGACATCGAGTGGATACGGAATTGTAATCAGATCGATATCCGACAGCAACGGCTCTCCCGCAGATTTCCAAGCTTCAATCCATAAGCGACTCAAAACCGCCGCACCTGTGGCGATACGCTCGATCACAATTGGCTGAAATGCTGCGAGCGCTTTAGGGTCAGTGTAAGGAACTCTCGTCGCGGGTTTCAAACCTTGTGTCGAAGCTCCGAGAACGAATGAGTCGCTCGGTGTCAGCAGTGAATTCTTGCGGTCTGCATTTCGAACGCGATCAAGTGCGCCCAAGCTATCGGCTACCAAATTCAATACGACTTGTACGACAAAATTTTTCTGAGACGAGTCAGATCCGACCCGGGCCCAAATTTTATCTGCTTCGTGCGGTGCTTTTAGCACTTTCGAAACTCGACCTAAAAGGTCTTCGTCCATCATGTGGAGTGCGAAAGTTTCGAAATAAGCATGTAGCCCGCCTTGCCGTGTCGCCCAGCCATCATAATCGACAGTGGCGTGGAATGGCTGGGTCATGTCAGCGACAAAGTGACCCATCACCCCTGCAAATACGAGGGCCGCGTAAACGTCTTCGTCTCGACGGGCTGCCGGAGCACACGAATAAGAGGGGTAAACCGGTGTGTCGGAACTTGCGAGCGGGCTTCGAAAAGGGGGTTTCGTTTTTGGATCTTTATATTTCTGGATATCGGATTCTTTGCTTTTCGCACAACGAAGCGCCGTGACCATCATGTCGTAAAGTTCTTGGGCGCGCCACGGGGCGGTCCCCACATCAGTATAAACTTTAATTAATTTTTTATCGGGCGGAATACCGGGGAGCGGATTCGGCTTTCCTTCGAATTGTGTTTTTAAAACTGAATACTCTTTCTCGATACTGCGAACGCGATTTAAAAAAGCTTCGTCGTATCCGCTTGTCGGCAATCCGGTGACGATCTCGGTGTCAAAAAAATGTGTCGGATTGTTATATTTTACGACTGTTGCGCGGCGATTGTCCTTCCACGAGATATCCGGAAGATTGTTCAAGTGGCCCATTTGGAAAGTGCGGCCTCGAAAACAAAGCCCTAATTTTTGCTTCTGAGCCGGAGTTATAAATTGCTCGGTCGTAAGTGCTGCCAAATAGCCGGTCATGTTGTGTCCGCGCTCG
>JAYTDP010000292.1:0-2767 GCA_043735865.1 Bdellovibrionales bacterium | reverse complement strand
ATTGGGAACGCCATAAAATTCACGGATAGCGGGCACGTTCGCGTCCAGGTCATTCACTCGTTAAATGAGAAACAGGACCACCAACTGCTCTTTAAAATTGAAGACACGGGCATTGGAATTCCTTCGCATCTCAAAGGCACCTTATTTCAGCCATTCTCCCAAGGCGATAATTCGCACACGCGGCGATTTGGCGGAACAGGATTGGGCCTCGCCATTTCGAGACGTCTTGCGACCGAACTGGGCGGGGACCTTACATTAGTGTCGAGCCGGTCCGATTGTGGATCCACTTTTCAATTGCGGATCGAAGTCGGAGATTGTTCGGGTGCCAAATGGTGTGATCATTTCCAGTCTGAGCGTCTCCCTCTCCCGACTCAAAAGATTGATATTAGGAATCGTTTAAATAAAACACGAATTTTGTTGGTCGAAGACTCTCAGGATAATCAGGATTTTTTTACATTTTATCTCAATCAGGCCGGATCAAAAGTAACCCTTGCAGATAACGGGTTGGACGCCGTAAAAATGGCGCTGGCACATCCGTTTGACGTGATTCTCATGGATATTCAATTACCTGGAATAGACGGAAAAGAAGCGACCAGGCGAATCCGATCGAAATCGAAATTTAATGGCCCAATCATAGCCTTGACTGCCCACGCCCTCCTGGCGGAGAAAGAAGAGTGCCTCTCGGCCGGCTGTACATCGCAGATTTCAAAGCCGGTATCGGGAGAAAACTTAGTCTTAGGAATCGCAGAAGCTCTTAGTGGAGGCTGATATGAATTTGCCGATTGAAATGTACCAGGCATATATAGAGCGCCGAAAATTAGATCGCGACCACCTGTTACAAGCGGTCGACGCGGGAAGCACGGACGTATTTAAACGTATCGGACATCAGATTCGTGGTAACGCGGGCTCGTTTGGATTTGATGACCTGGCTCATCTTGGTGATCGTATGGAAAACGTCGAAAACAATAATTTGGTATCTGAAGGTCGCGAAATAATAGATGTATTGAACGCCTGGGTCGAAACCAAAGAAAAAGAATTCGCGCGGTAGTTGTTCTGTTCCGCCACGTAACACGTCCCACTAAGTATCATATAAAATCATTAAAAATCTCATTTCGAATTTAAACCCAACCGCGATGTTAGCTTATCGTGGCACATTTGTTGAAATTCATCCCGCCGTAAACCATCTTCGAAAGGATGAATGTATGTTGAGTCGAACCAATTTGAAAATAGTTACGGTACTGGTATTTTCCGGATCAATGATAGCGTGCAGCCACAACAATGATTATCGCCACGGTGGCGATCATCCAGTGACCGAAGCTCAGCGTCGCCTTGATAAGCGAACTGACGCCATGAATAAGGAAGTTGCGAAAGAAGCCGAAGCTGCCGATTATGTCGAAGTTAAATTTAACAAGGGCTCTGATCAATTGACTGCCGAAACTAAAGCACAAATTGACGGTCTAATTGCCGCTGCTCGAAAACGTGGCGATCTTGACGAAATCAAAGTTCTAGCATGGTCAGACCGTGAATATCCGGCAAATGAGAAAGTGAAACTTCCTTCATCTCAAAAAATTCTTGCAGATAAACGTGCCGAAGCGGTCTCGGACTATATTGATAATCTGAAGCTCGAAGGCGGCGTCGACGTCGACAAATATAATATGGCGTATCGACCTGGATTTGTTGCCAGAGTGTTTAATACTAGCGACGCACGGTTTAAGAAAACTCTGGTTGCGGCCGGACTTCCTACTACTGCAGACGACCCTAAGATCTCGGCTAAAGCTTCACGCGCAGTCGTGATGGCCCTAGTAAAATAGACGAAAATTGATATCATCGAAGCGCCCCGTGGGGCGTCTCAAGCACGAGCAGTAGTAATCCTACTGCTCGTTTCTTTTTAGTGCTGGGCGTCCGTCTGAGCGTTCTGCTGCTGGACACGACGATATAAAGTCTTTCGATCTATACCCAACTCGCGTGCCGTCTTATCTTTAGCGCCACTGTTTTTGGTCAACGCAAACTCGATATATTTTTGAGTCAGCTCTTGCAGAGTGAGGAGCTTGCCGTCGTTGTCCAGCGGGAATCCTCGTTCGGTTGCAAATTCTGAATCCTCTTGTTCAGGTGCCGAAAACGATTGGTCTTCAACTAAGAGGTCTGCCTTGTTGACGACTTCACCAGCCGAAAGCACGACAGCGCGCTCGATTGTATTTTCAAGCTCACGGACATTGCCTTTCCATGGGCGCTCCATCAAAAGCTGCAGAGCTTCCTTTGAAAATGATCGGGCTGCCGACTCATTGATCGCAGAATATTTCTTTAAAAAATATTCGGCTAACGGCAGAACATCTTCTTTGCGATCGCGGAGGGGAGGAACGTGTATTGGGATTACGTTCAAACGGAAAAATAAATCTTCTCTGAATCGTCCCGACTGAACTTCGCCCATCAGATTACGGTGAGTTGCCGAAATAACTCGGCAGTTGATTGCGCGAGCCTGGTTCTCACCAACACGCTTGATTTTACGTTCTTGTAGGACTCGCAAGAGTTTCGCTTGAAGCGGCATGCTGAGGTCGCCGATTTCGTCGAGGAAAATGGTTCCATTTTCAGCTTCTTCAAATAGACCTAGTTTCTTTTCAATCGCACCCGTGAAAGAGCCTTTCGCATGACCGAACAGTTCACTCTCCAGTAAGTTTTCTGGAATAGCCGAGCAGTTGATCGCGACAAATGGTCCTTTTTTTCGCGGGCTCGAATTATGGATTAATTTCGCTACGACTTCTTTACCGGT
>JAYTDP010000291.1:0-4008 GCA_043735865.1 Bdellovibrionales bacterium | reverse complement strand
TTCATCCGTCGTCTCGAAGATCTTGAATCCATCGGCAACAGTTTCGATGGAGTCGTGCGAACGTTTGCTCTCCAATCTGGAAAAGAGATTCGCGTTTTAGTCGAATCGGGAAAGATCACTGATGACCAAGCTGTTATGCTCAGTCGTGATATCGCTCGAAAAATTGAGCGCGAAGCGAATTACCCAGGCCAGATTAAGATCGCGGTTGTGCGTGAGACGCGCATCGTAGAACACGCTCGATAGTGGGCGGCTCGGTGACAAAGCTTTCAGCTGAAGACCAGTTGCGCGAACTGAAAAAAGGCGTTGTTGATATTGTCTCTGAGGGGGAACTCCTCGCCAAACTTAAAGAGAGTGTCGTAAAAAACAAACCTCTTCGAGTGAAGGTTGGCTTTGATCCTTCGCGCCCAGATCTGCACATTGGTCACACCGTCATCATGAATAAGATGCGCCAGTTTCAAGACCTCGGGCATCAAGTTATCTTTTTGATCGGAGATTTCACGGGTCTCATCGGGGACCCAACGGGCAAAAATGTGACCCGCCCGGCGCTCACGCGCGCCGAAGTAGAAGAGAACGCGAAAACCTACGCACGCCAAGTTTATAAAATTTTAGATAAGGAAAAAACCGAAGTTGCATACAACTCAACGTGGTTTGATAAATTTACGGCAGTGGATTTCATCAAGCTCTCGAGCCAATATACCGTCGCACGAATGCTCGAGCGCGATGACTTCAAGACTCGTTTTGAGTCGAAAGCGCCTATTTCTGTTCACGAGTTTTTGTATCCATTAGTTCAAGGTTACGATTCGGTGGCACTCAAGGCTGACGTCGAAATGGGCGGTACCGATCAGAGATTTAATCTTCTCGTTGGACGCGAAATTCAAAAATCCTACGGTATGGCTCAGCAGTGCATTTTGACAATGCCCCTTCTCGAAGGACTCGACGGCGTGCAAAAAATGTCGAAAAGCTTGGACAACTATATTGCGGTCGAAGATTCGTCGACCAACATGTTCGGTAAAGTCATGCGCGTGAATGATACGCTTATGATTCGCTACTACGAATTGCTGACGGATTACACGGTGGCTCAGATCGAACAGTTAAAATCCGACATCAAAGACAAGACGAAACATCCACGAGATGTGAAAGTTGCATTGGCGAAAATTCTCGTCGATCGCTTTCATGGTGAAGGCGCGGGCAGTAATGCCAAAGCTGAATTCAATCGCATTTTTGCGAGTGGCGGCAGCGGGTTGCCGGATAATATCGACGAGGTAAAAATATCTGCTGGAGAAATCGGTATTTGCCCATTGCTCGTTCAAACTAAGCTCACCACATCAAATAGTGAAGCGAAGCGTTTGATTGAGGGCAAGGCAGTTCAAATTATACGTGACCTTCAAACTGAAGTGATCAGCGATCATCAATTAAAAGTCGCCCTCGAGTCGGGCGACAGTTTTATCGTGCGAGCCGGAAAAAAGAAATTCGTTCGCGTGATGGTTGAGGCGTAAATGAAAGTTAAATTTGTTCCGCAGAATGTAGAGTTCGAAGTGAATCCCGATCAGTCGGTGATGAAGCTCGCTCATCAAAATGGAATATACATAAAGTCGATTTGCGGTGGGCTTCCGTCGTGTGCCGAGTGCCGCGTGCGAGTTGTCGACGGAGATCAAAACGTGCTCCCACCATCCTCGAAAGAACTGACTCTTATCGGGACCGGCTACTTCATCGACCAACGTCGACTTTCGTGTCAGTTAAAATGTTTCGGTGATGTGACGATTGATTTGACTGAGCAAGTGGCGAAGCAACAAATTGTCGAGACACGCCGGCCGCAGGGTTCGAAGAAGCCAGAGACCGAAGCTTCACATGCCGTGAGCGGAAATCTGATTCAGCAAGATGAAGCACTAAAAACTGTCGCGGAGGATTTAGAAAGACGCGAACAACAAGGCCCTCGCCAAGGGCGCGGACCAAACCGCGGCAGTGGCGGTCAAGGCGGCGGCGGCCGAAACCGCAATCGAAATCAAAATTCCAACCAGCGAACACAACAAGGAAGTGCGAGTGGAAATCAGCAACCGCAAGGGACTCAGCCGAGACAAAATAATAACCAGAATCCTAACCGTGGTAATCCTGGCAACCGTAACAACAATCGTAGTGGTGGGCAGCAGGGGTCTTCAAGAGGAAGAGGCAGTCCGAGCGGAAGCGGCGGCGGTCAAGGCGGCAGCGGCGGCTGAGGCCCTAGCAACTAGGGCCAACTTTAAACGCTAATTAGTGGCAAACGAGTTCGTAATTGTTCGTCACAACTTTTGGATCGTCGAAGCAAGTCACGGCAATGTTAAATTCGAGTCCTGACTCGAGCGGCGTCTCAGTCAATTCGACGGTCGGTTCAAAACCATCTCGGCAATAAACAACCTTTTTTACGTCGTCCGTGTTGTCGAGTTTGTAAGAGCCCACCGGTATCGAAATATATCCGTAATAATCAAAAAGTTCTGATTCGAGAAGCAATGTCGGGCGGGCGCCATCCATAAAGTATGAACCGACTTGAGTTTGTTTCTGATCCGTTTTGCGATGGCAGTTGAGTACAACTGCGTAGGAATTGACCGAGCCAACCAAGATAGCTACCGAAACGAAAATTGATTTTAAAGACACAAAAGGCCTCCAATAAAATGTATGGAGGCATAATAAATGAAATTTTCTCTCAGCAGGGAAAAATCGCGAAAAGCTCACGAAATCCGAATTTTATCGAGTAGAATTTATGGGAAGTGACAAATATGGGCTCTTTTTAAACGCCGAAGCTCGAGCCGCAGCCACACGTCTTGTTGGCGTTCGGGTTCTCAAAGATAAAACCCTTACCGTTTAGGCCGCCCTGAAAATCAAGGGTAAGACCCAAAAGATAGAGCAGAGACTGGTCGTCGACGACGACGCGGGCGCCGTTCATATCGAAAGCTTTATCTTTGTCCGTTACGGAGGTATCGAACTCCATCTTATATGAGTATCCCGAACATCCGCCGCGCTTTACCTTTACGCGCAAGAACGCTTCGTCAGCGGCTTTGTCCTCGTATTTAAGGTTTTGAATTTGTTTGGCAGCGGATTCGGTAATCTTGATCATGGGTCTATTTTAAACCCATTCTTAAGAATTGTCCACCGCGCTTCACAAACTATTGAAATGACTCGTTCATTTTGAGCAGTCCTGAGAGCTTTTCGAGGAACAAGTCGACGTCAGAGTCTGTGGTCATGCGGCCTAGGCCGATACGCAGTGTGGATCGCGCGAGGGCGTCGGAGTGGCCCATCGCCTTCAGCACGTGGGAAGGGGCACCGCCCGAGCAGGCGCTGGCACTCGACACGGCGACTCCGCCAAGGCCTAGAGCGAAAAGATCAGATGAGAGACCTTCGATCGACAGGCTGATGTTATTGCAGAGGCGCTCGGTCGGGTGACCATTGAGACGTATCGCTTTTGACATACCGAGGGCGGACTCGATTAAGCGGTTCCGCATTTTCGAAAGGCGAGCGCACTCAGTTTTCATTTCCTGGCCAAAAATTCGACAGGCTTCGCCTATGCCGACGATCGCCGGCACATTCAAGGTGCCCGGACGTAAAGCGCGTTCTTGGCTTCCGCCAAACAATATCGGCGCAACGCGGTCGCGAATCGCTTCGCGAACGTAAAGAAGGCCGACACCTTTCGGCGCGTACATTTTTTGCCCGCTTGAAGAGAGCATATCGATAAATTTTAAATCCACGGGGACTTTGCCTAAAGTTTGTGCGGCATCGGTATGAAATAAAATATTGTGAGATCTACATAGCTCGCCAATTTGCGCGATGGGATTTATGCTTCCGACTTCGTTATTTCCGTGGATCACGCTCACAAGTCGAGTGTGGGGAAGAAGCGCTTTTTTAACCGCATCGACACTCACACGACCGTCGGCCCCAACATCAAGTATTGTGACTTCTGCACCATTCGTTTTCATTTGCAGAGCGACGTCGATAACCGCTTTGTGCTCGACCGCCGTTGTCACGATATGCACTTTTTCA
>JAYTDP010000290.1:0-8317 GCA_043735865.1 Bdellovibrionales bacterium | reverse complement strand
GGCGTCTTCATCAACATCGATATGGAGCAGTACAAATTTAAAGATTTGACGCTCGAGGTGTTCCGACAGTTACTTATGGAGCCCGAATTCCGCTCATATCCTCATTTTGGTATCGTGATTCAAGCCTACTTGCGAGATTCGTTAAAAGATTCACGCGAACTCGCCGAATTTGCGAAAAAACGCGGCACTTCGATTACTGTTCGTCTCGTCAAAGGCGCTTATTGGGATTACGAAACAATTTTGGCGGACCAACAGAATTGGCCGATCCCCGTCTACACTGTGAAACGCGAAAGTGACGCGAATTACGAAGCGTGTGCCTACGAAATTTTGAAAAACTCGCCGAATTTGCGACTTGCCGCCGGGACTCACAATGTTCGCTCAATCGCCGCCGTGATTTCGATTGCCGACCGATTGAAACTCGATCGCCGTTCTTTTGAAATTCAAATGCTATACGGAATGGCCGAGCCGATTAAAAAGTCACTCGTCAAACAAGGTTTTCGTTTACGCGAATATGCAACCATCGGCGAACTAATCCCGGGCATGGCGTACTTGGTTCGGCGACTGCTCGAGAATACTTCGAATGAATCTTTTTTGCGCTCAAAGTTTTCTGACAATATCGCAACCGATGTCCTTTTAAAAAATCCGGCTGAAGGTTTGAATGCGAGCATCGCGATCACTCCCCGTGTGCCGGGCCGATTCTATAATGAACCACTTCTTGATTTTGCTGTTAAAGAAAATCGCACCAAAATGAAAGCCGCGCTAGCGGCTTTTAGAAAAGAATTTGGCGCAACCTACTCTCCTCTTATCGACGGCAAAAAAATCGCGAGTCAGGATTTTCACTCTCGCGAGAATCCATCGGCCATAACTCAAGTCGTCGGTAAAATTGCAATGGCTTCCGTATCTGACGCCGACCGAGCCGTTGCCTCCGCGAAAGCGTTTTTCCCGAAATGGAAAAAGGAGTCTCCGCAGACACGAGTTAACGTTATAAAAAAATGGTCTGCCCTCATGAAGCGCGATCGTTTTAGACTCATTGCGATCGAAGTTTTTGAAACCGGGAAACCGTGGGCCGAAGCGGATGGCGACATTGCTGAGGCCATCGACTTCTGTGATTATTATGCCGAAGAAGCTCTGAAGCTTAAGTCCCCTACTCGAGTAAGCTATGTTGGCGGAGAATCGAGTTACATGGGCTATCGCCCGCGCGGAGTTTCGCTCGTGATTGCTCCTTGGAATTTTCCGCTCGCGATTCTGTGCGGAATGACCGCGGCCTCTCTCGTCACCGGCAACACGGTCATCGTTAAACCTGCAGAACAGAGTTCTATCATCGCTTTTGAAATGATGAAGCTGCTCTTCGAAGCCGGATGCCCGGTGCAAGCCGCTCAATTTCTCCCTGGCTGGGGAGAAACTGTCGGTCGACATCTTGTAAATCACAAAGACATCGCGCTCATTTCTTTCACTGGCTCGAAAGCTGTCGGCCTTGAAATTGTGAAAGCGGCTTCGCTCGTTCAAGCCGATCAATACTTCGTTAAGAAATGCATTATCGAAATGGGTGGCAAAAACGCCGTCATTGTCGACTCAGATGCTGACCTCGATGAAGCGGTCGTCGGAATTCTCTACTCGGCGTTCGGTTACTCAGGACAAAAATGTTCGGCTGCGAGTCGCATCATCGTACTCGAGGAAAATTACGACCGATTTGTCGGCCGTCTTCTCGAAGCGGCAAAAAGTTTACTCATGCGTTCTGCTGATGACCCACATGCATACCTCGGCCCTGTCGTTGATAAAGAAGCTTTTGATCGCATCATGAAAACGATCGCGAAGCATGCGGAGAAAAATAAACTGAGCTTCCAGGGCGAAAAACTCGAGGGAGGATACTTTGTCCCTCCGACGATCTTCACCGATGTGTCCCCGACTTCTGAACTTGCACAAGAAGAAATCTTCGGCCCTGTCCTTGCCGTTATTCGCGCCGAAAATCTCGACGAGGCAATTCAGATCGCAAATGATTCTCAATATGCACTGACTGGCGGAGTTTACTCTCGAAGCCCGGCCAACATCGAGCGCGTAAAAGAGGAGCTCGAGGTCGGCAATATGTACATCAACCGTGGCATCACGGGAGCAATGGTCGGCCGTCATCCATTTGGTGGATTCAAACTTTCCGGTCTCGGCAGCAAAACCGGTGGCAAAGATTATTTATTGAATTACGTCGAGCCGCAGGTCATCACTGAAAATACAATGCGTAGAGGTTTTGCGCCTTCAGAAGAAATTCCAAACCCTGCGATCGGAATCTCGCCCGGCGGAATCTGACCTGTCTCAATTTGAAACGCTTCTAAAACCCTACTGTTTTGAGACGTCGAACAAATAGGCGAAATTAAAGAATTTTACAGTTAATCCCGTTATTAGCCGTTAAGTAACTATAGGGCGGGCACACCGAGTGCATCTCTATAGCCTAGGGGGATCCATTCATGACATCTTATCGACGTATTCTTGCTGCAGCGGCTTTAGCAACTCTGATCATTCCTTTTCAGAACTGCGGAAGTAAACAGGATCTCGGTTCTTACGTAAATAATTCGAGCACGGCGGTAACACCGGTCGTTGCGCCAAAGATTCCAGAAATCGTGTCAGTCTCAACGCCCGTCACAGTTGATGCATTAAGTTCAACCGCCCTTTCGGTAGTAGCAAAAGGCGAAGAGCCACTCACTTACCAATGGTATAAAGATGGCGCAGCAGTTGACGGCCAAACAAAACCCTTAATCGCGATAGTCGAACCTCTTCCAAATCCGGTGTCTGCCTCGTCTTCGATCTCGACTTACAAAGTGGTCGTGAAAGACGCCAACAATGACACCGTCACTTCTTCTGACATTCCGGTGACTGTTCAAAAAACCGCGGCACAACTGGCGGGAGCTCCGGCGATCACCGGCTTTACGTTGGCGGGTAATGCCTCCACCGGATCGCAACGCCCAACCTGCGGAGGTAACGCCAATCAAGGCAATTTACCGATCGCAGTTGTCGCAAGCGGTATTCGCCTAAAGTATTCTTGGAAGATAACTTATGCTCGCGGAAACAACACGAACTACACAGATAATTTATCAACCACTACGGCGTCTCTCACTCCCCCGCTGATTCCAGTTTTTGATCCGACTACGGGTGTCCTTGTTTGCCGCGTGATGTACTTTGGCACTTACAATGTAACGGTGACCGATGCTTTCGGCCGTACGACCACTGGCGATTATGTTGTCACCAGCAATACTTTCTAGTTAGTTTTAATTTAAAGTGGTTCGGCTTTTAGATTCGGGCCCGTCACGGCAATGAGAGCCTCGGCTGGCAATTTCTTGTCCATGAACTTAAGATATCCCAACATAACTAATGCGCAGATGATTCCGGAAACCTCACCGCCCATGTGGGCTGAGTGGGCGACTCCGCCCAATTCCTGAGGCGTTGCGACGAATCCGGCGAGATCCGCCGCCATCCACAAAATTAAAGCAAGCCAAGCCGGAATATAAACGAACCCACTGTATCCGCGCTTAGGGACGAAGAGAAAATAGAAGTGTTTGAGGCCGCGATTCCAATTGAGTACACAGAACATGGTCACGATGCCACTGACGGCTCCACTCGCCCCGATCAGAGGGATAGCGGTGACTTCGTCTATCATGAGGTACATAAGCGCAGCCCCCACGCCAGAGATTAAAAATACGACAAGCAATGCGGCTCCACCGATTAGCGGCTCAAGTGCCGCGCCGAACACTGCAAAGACCAGCATATTGACGAATAAGTGCATTTCGTCGCTATGAATAAACTGATAGGTAAACCACTTTTCAATCGACGCGTCTTTCTCCGTCACACCCAATGAATATCCGGGATGAGCCTCGCGCACGGCGAGAATTTCTTTCGATTTTGAAGCCCACCATTTACGCTCGACAATATCTGTGCCTGTTTGAACCGAAACCGCTTCGTTATAGAAATTATTGTCGCGCATCGCGAGAGTACCGAGAAAACTAATTTGGTCTTCATCCGAATCGACGAGAGCTTCTTCTGCCATTTTTTGATAGCTCGCCGGAAATCGCGCAGGCTTTTCTAAGATATATCCGGCAAACAGCCTTCCTTGAATTTGCGTGAACTCTTCGTCTTTTGCCAAATCCTCGAGACGATCTTGGGTGGTACCGATCGAATTGAGCGTGATCATAAGGATAAAACAATTCATGATAATGATCATCCATGTGACCGGGGCCGTACGAAAAGATCCGAAGCCTCGTAAAAATGGGATAATCACTTTTCGCCTGCCCCTGCCTGCATAGCTCTTAGGACTTCATCGTAGTCGCTGTCATTGTCACTGGCGGGAGTTCGGTTTTCCGCATCGTTTTTTCCATCGAGGTCGGCGATCATCTGGAAAGCCTCGGTCCTCATTCCAGCTCGATACAGACTAACGACATAGTCGTGAACAAACTCAGTATCGCTATCACGAAGTGACGTCAGTAGTCGCTCGCCGACATTAACGGCTTTTATCCAATCTTTTTTAGACTGCCACATACCAAAAAGTTTAAGACCAACGCGCTCCCAATTGAGGCCGCCCTCGCGTTCGCCCCACATTTTCTGCACAAGCTCAACGTCTTCCGGCTTCTTCGCGATATCTACCAACTGAAGTGCCGCCTCTTCACGAATTTCTTCTCGCGCATCCGTACGCAACAGAATGTCGCGCAAAGCATTTTCATTTGCCTCAACAACACCAGTCGCCAACTCTTTAACATCGACATTAATGTCTTGAGTGAGGAGTTGTTTCACTCCGTCCCCCTCATCACATTGAGCAATTTTTAGTTGTGTCATAGCCGAATCGAAATCGGTCAAAAGCGCAGGATCGTTTTGCAAATAGCGGGAGAAAATCGCGCAACTCTTCGCTTGATTTTGGTCGCAGCTGTCGGCCGTTTCTTCAAAACACATCCAGCTTGCGAGATCGAGTTTCTCTTCTTTTCCTAAAGCGTCAAACGCTGTGGATGCCGCGGCCCGAGATTCTTCGCGCTTTTTCAAACCCCACAGAACCTTAATTCTTGCGGGCACCGAGAAATCCGCCAACCATTTGTTATCGGGCATGCCGTCGATAAATTCATTCGCGTCTTCGAAACGTTCTTCTCTTATATATTGGCGGAGTGCCCAAATCTTCGAGTAGACGCGGCCATCTTGACTGAGCTGGCTGAATTTTTTGTCGACTGTTTGGAAGTCGTCTGCCGACATAGCTTCAATTACCTCAGCAACAACGCAATCATCCGATTTACGATTGTCGCTGCATACTTGTTCCAAATAGAGGTCCGATAACTCTTGATTGTCAGAGTGAACAAATGATTTTGCCAAATAAGCGAGCGACGATTCGTCTTCGCTCAAGAATGGATTTCGCGCCTCGACTTCAAGGCATTCGCGATCGAGCTGACCGGCCGCGAAGAGTGACATAGCGACGCTTAGCCGGGATGCGGTTTCACCATTCTCGAGAGGCCACGCCTCGTAAGCTTCGCCGACGGCTTTACATTGATTCTTTTGTTTCAAACCGAATGCATCAATCGGAGTTTTTTCCAAGTGTTTCCACTCGTAATATCCAACGGAGAATGCTCCGGTTAAAAGGGCGAAAGTGAAACACCAGATTAAAGATCGAACGACGACGATATCGCGGAGTCCTGGGGGCGCGCACGCAAGTGAACGGCGAGAGGAAACCACTATTGTGTCGACTGCACGGTCATGAAAAGAGCGACGGCGCGAATCAGATAATATCGCAAGAAACGGGAACCCGAGAAATAAGCAGCTTCCCATCCAAAACAGCGAACGACCAAGTGCCGCCATAAAACTGGGACGTTCTTCGCCGTCCCAGATGCGCACAACTTTAAGGCCCATAATTTTTTTGCCTGGGGTTGCGCCATAGAACGACAAAAAGAAGGCTTGATATAGTAGAACGAAACATGCGCCTAAAAGCCAAGCCAGAATCATTGCGGCTTCACTACCACCTTCGTCGCCGACTAACAGATACTGTTTAGTCGATCGAAGGATGGGAGAAACAATCAGAGAAATAAAGGGCCAAAGTAATATCGAGTGGTCGATGATGGACGCCGCAAAACGACGAACCGGAGAACCGAGTCTGGACTCTAGGTCTTTTGCGCCGTCGTGACCGAGGCGAGCAAGGAATTTTTCTGCAGAGGGATCTCGAATGACCATGCAGTTCTATCGGCCAGACGGGACTAAGGGATTACGACAAAATGCGGGCTAGTTTGAAGACTCGACTTTAAGCGAGTAAAATGATCCGTTACGATCAAGTTTGATACGAGCTCGACCAACGACCTGGTCGTTTTTCACGAACGCGTAAGTCTCTTCTCGCAACTGATTTTCACCCTCTTGGAGTTGGGGAACAACGCTTTCAACATCTGAATAAAAGAGGTCTTTATACTTTTTAAGTAATTCGAGACGGTCTTTAATATCGATCGGTTTATAATTTACGCCATTTCCTTCGGGCAGGATGATTTCAGAAATAAATCGGTCGCGGTAGACAAAGTGATATTGGCTTTTTAAGTCTTCATCGCGCAATCGATCTTCAGCAGAAGGACGCCGGCCGAGGCTCGCAGGGCCTCGCCCTAACTCACTTAAACGCTTTACCAGCTTGGCTTCCTCTACCGGATCTCGTGTAAACGATGAATCGACCGAGGCAATAGAACGGCCGCTCGAATCGAGGCGGACAACATCAAACTGTTTAGACTGCGGATTCAAATAGACGGCCACCATGATGACAGACATCAAAGAAAGAACAAATCCAATGCGGCGTCGGTCAGTAATTGTATTCATAGAGAGTTGTATGGTGACGTCTTCTCTCTTCTTGCGGACTTTATCAACCGGAAATTGCAGTAAATTTTGGTTATCCATATCTCACCACCCTTGGTCTATTGAGTTGCGATTCCTATGCCCGGCAGGAGCCTCTATACCGCTCCCCATACCCATATTTCGTCATGCTCTTAAGCACCTGTCTCAAAAGCAGACAAAGGTCCAAAGCAAAGCAAACCGTAACTATGACTGACCCTCCTCTATCGGCATTTTGGTGATCCTTCTTGAGACACGGACCGACCCGCTCTAAAATAAACAAATGGTCCTGAAAGCAACATCTTTGATTCTTCTTAGCCTCGGTCTTTTTGTACCTGTGGCGTCTTTCGCCGGAACCCCGACGGTGGCCGAGCTTGAGGCCAAACTCAAAACCAATCCAAATCAAATTGTTGTGCGCGAACGCCTGGCCAAGACACTCCACATGGAGAAGAACGATAAAAAAGCCCTCGAGGTCTTAGCCCCCTACTCGAATGATGCTTCGATCGACGGCCTTATCTTACTGTCGGAAATTTATAGTGCTCTTAAAGATTATAAAAATGAGATTCGCACACTTCAAATGTTTCAAGTTCGTCAGCCCGACCGCTTTCGGCCCTATTTTTTATTGGGCCAAGCATTTCACAAAAATAAGCAAGATGAAGAGGCGATTCAGAGTTTCCGTACTTCAATCAACTATGCCCCTCAGCATATGCCTAGCTATCGCGCCATTTTGGATATCTCGATGGAAGCAAAAAACCACTATGAAAGCCGCACCATACTTGCGCAAATGATTCGGGCGTTTGGTCCGAAGGCCGAACTATTGACTGTGCAATGTAAACTCTATGCCGACGGTGGATTTTTAAAAGAAGCAGAAAAATCCTGCCGAAATGCCATGGCAAAAGATCGCAATGTACCGGACAACCATATTTATTTGGCGCAAGCGCTTTTCGATTCAGATCGCAAGCAAGCAGCCGAAAACGTGTATCGAAACGCCGCCCGCCAGTTTGCAACGTCCGAGTTCGCCCAATTCGCTGCAGGAGAATATTATTTTAACGAAAAAAATTATGCGACGGCAGTTCGGTACTTATCGGCTGCAGTGGCACTGAAGAAAGATTCAGCTCGTTCGCAACTGGGATTAGCCTTGAGCCTATTCGAATCTGATAAACCAGCCGACGCTTTAGAGCATTTCGGCGAGGCCTGCAAGCTCGATAAAACGCGTGCCGCCTACAATGAGTTGCGATCGGCAGCTCAACGCCTGCGCAAAATCGAGCAGGCTTCGATAGCTTCGAAATACGACAGCAAGGTTGTCAGTTGCCAATAGTTTTGCGGTCGGCGAGTAGAGTTTTTGTGGCGGCGCTTCGGTCGGTGGCTTGCGAAACTTTCTATGGTCGTTTGAAGTTTCGGGATTTTCGGTTTACTTTGCGCTTAGTTGGCGCTGCTCGCCATCCTGGCCGGTGGAGTTTCTACGCTTCTCGCCTGAACATTCTAAGCGCCGTTGCGAATG
>JAYTDP010000289.1:0-2416 GCA_043735865.1 Bdellovibrionales bacterium | reverse complement strand
GCAGAATCAATTCGAATTTAAATCGGTTCATAATTATGATTCTAAAAAAGAGGCTTCGTCTTTTGGTGTCGAGTTTCAATATCTTGAGGATCCGGACGGGTCTGCCGCTCTTACGTCTGAATTATTCAAGATTGTGCTTTCGCCCGTTGAAGGTGGTTTCAAAATTGAATCTATTCTGTCTGGCTCAAAAGTTCTGCCGGCTAAGCTCCTTCACTTTAGTGCGACGCCCGACAAAAAACTTTTCAGCTTGTTAATAATGGATTCCGCCGACTCGAAGACAAATAAGACAGTTACTGCTCTTTATTTCGGGCGTTACCAAAACGAGCTAAGGCCGGCAAAAGCGATTCCAACCAGGTACAACTACACGTATGGCCCAGGTTCTATTTTCCGCTGGTCGAAAGATAAACAAATCGATCTTTCTATTTGCCAGGGTGTGGACGCAAGGTTACTTCCCGAACTTCGGAAGAGCTTGGCAATTTGGCTTGAAGCCCTAAAACCTAGCGTAAAAGTAAGTTTGGAATTTGCGTCTGCGGCCTTTCCATTCTCGGACCTCAATCAGCATTGCATCTCGATTATTGATGGATTTGAAAGAAACCCGGATCCAAAATTCTCAAGTTATGGGGCTACATACACTGTGTCGGATCTCGAAACTCACACTTTCGTCGACGTCGATGTATTTTTATTTAAGGCCGAATTCGAAAAAGGCGGGCATCCGTTCATGTCAGATGAGGTCGAGAGTTTCCGCAGCCGTACCTTTATCCACGAGCTCGGCCACTTCTTTGGGCTGGAACATCCGTCCGGAACTTCTCCCAGCATCATGTCCTATGACTGGAGCTTGGAAAACAAGCTTTATCCCTACGACCTACAGGCCGTCGGTGCGCTTTACGCTGACTAGTCCCCTATAATTACGATATATTGTTCCTATGAAAAAATTGAAACGCTGGGTGATCAAAGCCGGCAGTAAAATGGTTTGCGAGGGCGGTCCACTGCTCATGCGGGTATGGATGCTGCAAGTGGCAGACCTCAGAAAAAAACACCAAATAGAAGTGATTTGGGTCACGTCCGGCGCTATCGCGTGGGCGGTGGAGCGTACCAGTTTCAATGCAAAAAAGCGTTCCCTCCCGCAAAAACAAGCCTTGAGCGCGATTGGGCAGCCACTCATCATGGATCAATATAATCTGGCTCTTCAAGCCTCTCATATTCTGGGTTCTCAGGTTTTATTAACTGCTGGAGATATGCGGGATCGCGTCCGCCGAAAAAATCTGCAGAATACTTTAAATGAACTGTTGTCTTGGAAAGTTCTTCCGATCCTAAATGAAAACGATGCGGTCAGTACTGAAGAAATTCAGTTCGGTGATAACGACTCGCTCGCTTCGCAAGTTGCGATCATGATGAAAGCGGAACGCCTTATTCTCCTTACCGATGTTGACGGGCTTTACGACAGTGATCCGTCGAAAAGTAAAAAGGCGTCGCTTATTCACTATCGAGAACGAGTCGGGGCGTCCGAATTTCAGATGGCGACAAATAAGACAAAATCAGTACAGGGAACCGGTGGAATGTACTCGAAGCTTCTCGCTGCGGATCAGGCAAGCCGTAAGGGTATTGTCACTCATATGGTCCGGGGCGACTACCCTCGTAACCTATTAGAAATCGCGGCCGGAAAAACTTTAGGCACCCAAATCGGTGGAAAGAAGTGAGCACACATCAACTCCCTCAAGATATCGAAGATGCTATTCAGAAAGTGCGCAAGGGTTCCCGCCTTCAAAGGCAACTGACCACCGCGCAAAAAAATCTATGCCTTCAAACTTTGGCCAAACGCTTAATGGAAAACGCGAGTCGAATTGTCGAAGCTAACAAAATCGACTTAAAACATTTGGCACCCGACACAACGCCGGCCTTCCGAGATCGCCTGATGCTCGACGCCGGACGAGTCTCGCAAATTTCTGACGGATTAAATCAAGTCGCCGCCCTTCCAGATCCCGTCGGTGAAATCGTAGAAGAGCGCACTCTTGCGAATGGATTAAAGGTGAGGCGAACGCGGTCTCCACTCGGCGTTATATTTATGATTTTTGAATCTCGGCCTAATGTTATTCTCGAAGCCTTTTCGCTTGCCTTCAAGTCCGGCAATGTGATTCTTCTTCGCGGCGGTTCGGACTCAAGAGCCACAAGTGAAGTGATTTACGAAATAATGAATAAAACTTTAAAAGAGTGCGGTATTGATTGGTCGGCCTTTTACGGCATACAGGATTACGATCGGTCTCACGTCGAAGTCTTGCTTCGGCGTAAAGATGTTATTGATATCGTCGTACCTCGCGGTGGAGAAAAACTCATCGAGTATGTTCAAGCCAACTCCCACATGCCCATAATAAAAAACGATCGCGGTTTGTGCCACACATTCGTCGAAGAGGATGCGGAT
>JAYTDP010000288.1:0-4215 GCA_043735865.1 Bdellovibrionales bacterium | reverse complement strand
ACTTCGAAACACGAAGTGTTGCCACCATATCCACCGTGGCGCCATGTCGGTTGTTCACTCAGAAATGCATTCACTTGTGCTGGTGTCGAAAGCTTGCGCTCGGCCGCTTCTAACAGTAGAGACTCCGTTTGATTTTGAACGGTCGTTGGCGCGAGTGGAGACGGAATCGACCCGCGTAGTCCCCATAATTTTATTTGCATAAAGTAGTTTAACATTCTCATTTGCAGCAGCGCAAAGGGACGTAGGTCTCGGCTATATAGCGTGGTGCATCGGATGAAGTAGTTCAGTTTATTTAGTCTGGTGGCTCGAAACATATGACGGACATAGCTTTTGAATTTTTTTTGTAGTGGCTCCGAGCATTTAAAACTCTTCTAGATGCAATGCGCTGACTCTTAATTATTTAAAAAATTAAACTATCTATTCGTCCAGAGTTTGGCGAGTATCGGCCAACAAATGAGTTTCACCGAGGGGGATTTTCTGGCGCCCGACATGACTTCATCCTATGAACCCACCCGAAACGAATTCGAATCGCTTGCGAACGGGATGCCTCACCTCGCGTGGATCGTGTCCCCCGACTGCAGCTTCGCTTGGTACAATCGGCGGTGGTACGAGTATACCGGTACCGATTATACTAAAATGTGTGAGGTCGGATGCGAATCATTTTACGACCCGAAAACGTTGCCGGCGATGCTGGAGTCCCTAAGTTCCGCTCTCCAAAACGGAACGTCGTGGAGCCAGGTTGTTGCCATTAAAGGATCTGACGGGCGGTTCCGCTGGTTTATGACAAGAGTCGAGCCAATTAAGGATGCTGACGGTAAAGTAGTCCAGTTGATCGGAACGAACACTGACGTTGATGAGCTCGAAAGGTTACAGCGCCAATTCACCGATGCGGTCGATGGTATGAGCGATTTGTTTTTTTGCCTCGATAAAGATTGGAAGATCACTAAGGTGAACGCGACTTTATTAAATCGCACGTGCATGACTCGGGAAGATATCATGGGCCGTGATTTTCGGGACGTTTTCTTATCGTCGCCAGAAGCGAGGGACAGCAAGTTCTGGAGTGAATACCATCGGCTTATGGAGCTACGTGTGCCGGTCGCATTCGAAGAATATTATCAACCGCTGGATATTTGGACTTCGGTAAGGGCCTTTCCAACTTCAGATGGCGGGATGACAGTTTTCGCTCCGGTTATTACCGAGCGAAAGCGCGCGGAACAGGAATTACGTACTGCCAAAGAAGAAGCCGATCGCGCCAATGTTTTAAAATCCGTATTTCTGGCAAACATGTCCCATGAAATTCGAACTCCTCTCGGTGCCATGCTGGGATTTGCATGTTTACTTCGTGATCCTCGGTTGTCGGCCGAAGAGCGCGCCAATTATCTCAATATTTTGCAAAGAAATGGTGAGCAATTGTCAGTGTTGATCAACGATATTTTGGATTTATCTAAAGTTGAAGCTGGCCATCTAAATCTCGATTATTTACCATGTGACCCTGCGACGGTTGCCGTTGATGTCGTAACTCTCATGACAGTGACTGCAAAAGACAAAGGTCTAAAGCTCGTGTACGTCCGCGATAAAAGCACATCGGAGCGGGTGACTTCGGATGCACTCCGAGTTCGCCAGGTTTTACTGAACCTAGTGAACAATGCCGTTAAATTCACCGGCAAAGGCTCGGTCACTATTCGAAGTTCTTCCTATTTAAATAAATCCGACCGCACAATGGTATCGTATGAGGTCGCCGACACCGGTATAGGAATGACGAACGAACAGACTGAGCGTTTATTTGAAATGTTTGTTCAGGCCGATGGTTCGATGACCCGAAAATACGGCGGCACAGGCTTGGGTTTGGCGCTCTCAAGAAAGCTCGCACGATCTTTAGGCGGCGATGTGGTTTTGAAATCTTCCGAGTGGAATGGCGGAAGTACATTCGTGTTTACTTTCGAAGATCGGCCCGAAAAACAGATTGCCGATCTTGATACAAGCGAGGGCTGCCGACTGCCGACGGGCGATGTTTTGACAAACGACCAATGCATTTTCGGTGTAAAAGTTTTGGCTGTAGATGACTCTCCCGATAACCAAATATTAATATCAAGATCTTTAACAAATGCGGGGGCAACTGTGACTTCGGCAGTTGACGGCGAAGATGCCTGCAAAAAAGCCCTCGAGTCCGATTACGATCTCGTGTTGATGGATATTCAAATGCCGGTCATGGACGGATTCTCTGCAACCCATTATTTACGAGATCACGGATTCACGAAGCCAATTATTGCATTGAGTGCTCACGCCTTAAGTGAAATGAAAAATAAGGCGATAAAGGCCGGTTGCACCGACCATATGTCTAAACCCATTGATCCAAAGGCACTGGTGGCCGCGGTCGCTAGGTATGCTCATGGGTCACATATCGTTCATTGATTACTGGTGTAAGTAGCAAAATGAAGTGAGCGCGACTTCACCGTCTTGGTTGCCGCGATCTGCATAAGGCACGCCGGCTGAAGATTTTGGCGGTGTCGTCATAACAACAACCATCGGTGAACTTTTTCCTGACGGGCTCGTGCATCCGCCTTGGACTGCGCTGTCAGGATAAACGAGGGCGAATTGACCTCCGTCTTCGCTGAGCAATATCGCAGGGCCATTCGAAGCCAGTGCTTCAGTTGCCAAAAAAGGACGAATCTCATTGAGAGTGCCTTCGAATAAATGTTTTCGTAATTCGCCTTTGATTGAGCGGACAGTTTTTGCTTCTTTCGGCAAATGACTTGCCGCGAGCTTTGGAAGTTTGGTGACGCTTAAGTTTTCAAATTGGGGCAAGTACTGATTTTTCTTTTTTAATGTAGTCGTCAGCTTTTTATCAGAGAAGAACGCGATGTCTTTCGGAAACATTTCTGAAAATACGTATTGCTTCTCACGCACGATTTGGTGACAGGCGTGGCACGATTGCGAAACCGACTTAGGCTCTCCCGCATACGTATGGCCGGTTGAATCGAAGAGGGCGTAGCCCCATGAGCCCGTGTCTTTAAATTTTTTCTCGTCTTTCACCATCAGTTGATAGCGATTCACTTTGCCGGGTAAAAGCGAACTGGGAAAAGAGGGATCGGAGGTCAAAAGATACGCCGTCTTGGCAAAGACTGAACCTTCCGGATAAGTTTTTCCTTCCTTCATCGCCTTTGCCGCAAGAGGGTTCGCATAGACGAAGCGATACTCGCCCGAGTCTTGCCGGTAACGAACCGTGATGAGCTCCCAATCTTTTGCGAAATTCTCATACGTTTTTAATGCAAACCCATTCATCTCGAGATTTCCGGCCCATTGATCGACTTTTTTGTCTTCGGCCAAAGTCACCGTCGAGATCACGAAAATAAAAATGCCTATTACGAATTTCAACTCAAAATCCCCCGTTAAATATCCAGTTTTCTTGAGCACGGCATAGCAGCTCTTGGCAATTCACAGCTTGCTCGTTTTTTTCGTCAGGGTCATTCACCAGGTCGAAGACCGTTTGTTTGTGAGCGAACACGTCCAGAATATATTTTTTGTGATTAACCAAAACCATGCGGCGGACTGCCTGCGGTTTTTCGGCAATCGAATCGCTCTTCGGTGCGGGTCTACCGTCAGGTGGTTTTGTTGCAAAATGAATGAGTTGGTCGCGAGTCGCCGTACTGTATCCAAAAATGGCGCGATCAAAATCTTTTTCTGAGTTCACTTCGGGTAGTTGCTCTCCCATAAATTTGTCCGCGGTCTTGATTCCGATCCATGCAAGAATTGATGGTGCGATATCGACGAGTGAAACCGGGGCGTTCAAAACTTTCGCTGGCACACCGGGGATATGGACTATCAATGGAACTCTCATCACTTCGTCCCAGAGCTGAAACCCATGTAGTGCCCAGCTTCCATGCTCGCCCATCTCTTGGCCATGATCTGCAGTCACAATGACGATCGTATTATTGAGCAGCCCTTCAAGTTCGAGTGATTGCAAAAGAAGGCCCAAATTACGGTCGACATCCATAATCGAAGCGGCATAGAGAACTTTTAAATCTCGTGCGAGCGTGGGCTCAACAGGAGTTGTTTGCTTCGAAATTTTTGCGATCTCGGCCATGTCCGCCTGGAATTTGGTTGCTTGCGGTAAAAGCGCTTTCACTGATTCTACGCTTGGTAGCAGCGGCTCATGTGCATCATACGTGTGATAAAACAAAAAAAACGGTTTTTTCTTTGAGCGATTTGCAATTC
>JAYTDP010000287.1:0-3175 GCA_043735865.1 Bdellovibrionales bacterium | reverse complement strand
GCTTTGATTAGAATGGGCTGCATGTTGGCGATGGAGTGCGCAGTGGTCGCGCACTGGTTTATGGTTGGCGGTGTGGCTCGGTGGTGTTTGTTGTTCAGTCGTGAGCTCTTCGGTTTGCCTGAGCATCGGCGGCCGTCCCCGCTGCAAAGCTGCGGTTTCATTTGAACTGTTTTCGTTGGCGTTTAGCTGCGTGTTTTCCACTCGTCATTTTTCACGCGGCTATTTTTGAGGAAGTGATAGTTTGCTTCGAAAATATACTGCACTTGTACTACCGGCGCCGGTAGTATGAACGCGTCACAAATGATAATAATCTTCGCATCCAAACAAAAATTATTTGACGTGTTTTTGTCTGCTTTAGAATGCGTTTGATCTATTTAATTTTCTAGCACATCCCCGGGAATGATTTCGCTTTCAACTTGAAGCCTCAGTCAAATCTGGCAGTGAAAACGCCGGTGCATTTGCATCTGTGAGTGGCCTAACGTTTTGAAAAATACCGCAAATTTCTGTTTTTAAAAATGATGATATGAATACTTCATTTAAGGAGTATTGAATGACTACCAACTCTACAAACTTGAAAACCCTCTCAAAGACTGAACTACTCTTGTCTACCGAAGCAGCTGTGAAAACAGAAAGGCTTTCGACACTTCAGGTTCTTCACCATTTTCGTGAAATTGAAAGGCGTCGCCTTTACTTAGAAAAAGGCTATTCCTCGCTATTCGATATGGCCGTAAAACATTTTGGATTTTCCGCGTCAGGTGCGCAAAGGCGAATATATTCGATGCGACTCATTCGCGATATGCCCGAGGCTGAGCAAAAAATTGAAAGTGGAGAGTTGAGCCTTACGGCTGCCGCGAGTGTGCAGACTTTCTTCAAAGAAAAGAGAGACTTGCCCAAAGCTGAAAGAACAAAAGTGCTCTCTTCTTGTTACAATAAATCCAGCCGTGAAGTAGAGAAAGAATTAGCGTCGCGCCAACCTAAAAAAGATAAGCGAGATGATATTCGATACACAGATGGCGACCGACTTCGACTGAGTCTCAATATTTCAGAAGAGCTTTTTCAGAAGCTAGAAAAGTTGAAGCACGTGCTCGGCTTGAAAAAAGTAGAAGATGTCATTGATCATCTTGCAGACAAAGAATTGAACTACGAAAAAAACGGCGATTCACTACCGGCGCCGGTAGTACGAACGCGTTACATCTCTAAAGTAACAAAACGGATCGTCATTAAGAAAAATCAAGACAAACAATGTGATTACAAAGATCCGATCACCCAAAAACGGTGTGAAGAGACCCAGAAGCTACAGTTTGATCACATTAAACCTTACTCCAAAGGTGGGCCCAATCTCGCAGAGAACCTAAGGTTACTTTGTGGGAACCACAATCGCTTGGTTTGGATAACAGAGCAGAGGGAGTAAGCGCTAAACGCCAACGAAAACAGGCAATGCGGTACCCCAGCTCAGCGGCGGGGAAGGCCGCCTACGAACAGGCAGACCAAAAGGCGCTCCACCGAACGTGATGCACCTCCAAGCCAAGTCGCGTCCCACTGAAAACGCAAGAACATCCGAGCCCTTTCGTAACTTCCTCAAATCTCTATCGACATCCTCACAAACCAAACCGACCAAACGCCAAGACAACCAAAACACTGTCTATTCCCTATACATCCATATCGTTTTTTCAAGCAGGTCCAAATCCCCACCGCAATATGGTATTAATAGGCCTCTAAGAAAAGGCGTCAAAAAAACGCCAAATTTGAAAGGTGCTTTATGCGTTTAGCTCTCATTATCACGAGTCTTTTGGTTGGATCTGCCGCATTCGCGAATTGCTTGGGCGAAGCTCAAATCATTTCGAAAGTAACTGGGATCAATAAAACTTTGGCTAGTTGCCAAGCGCAAGTGACTGCGCAGTCCGTCTCTTTTTATCAAGAGAACCAATTGTGCCCATTACTTTTAGAAGACGTAGTCAATACTGCCGTCGAAGTGGGTCTAAATAAAGATGGTCATTGCCAGCTTAACATCGGCGATACATTGACTGGTATTCTCGTCTTAAAAGCCGACGGCACAATCGTCATCGAATAGTTACTTCTGGAACCTGGAAACATCGATTCCGTACTTCTTAATCTTCCTCAGTAAAGTATTCTTTGGAATATTCGCATGCGCGACGGTCTTATTAATCTTTCCGTCGTTCGCCTTCAGTGCACTCTCGATAAAATCTTTCTCTGCCGACTCTTTGAACGAATCAAAATCAAGCGGCCCCTTGTAGCCCGAAATCTGGGTCATTTCCGACGTGCTTTTCGCTTCGCTTAAAATGTGATCGGGAAGACTCGTCATTCGAATTTGATCGCTATTCTCAACGATGAAAGCGCGCTCGACTATATTTTCAAGCTCACGAATATTACCGGGAAACCGGTAGCGGCCGAGAATTCCCAGAGCGTCCGATGACATGGCCCCAATAGTGCGGCCTGTCTTCTTCGCAAATTTCTGAATAAAGAAATCGACAAGAGCGGGGAGATCATCTTGCCGTTCGCGAAGGGGCGGCAGGAAAATGGGCATAACATTTAGGCGGTAAAATAAATCTTCGCGAAAATGATTTTCTTCCATCATTTTTTCTAAATTTTGATTAGTTGCCGCAACGATACGGGCGTTAGTTCGCACTTCGCGATTACTGCCGATCGGCATAAATTTTCGCTCTTGGAGAACGCGAAGCAACTTCACCTGAAGATCAGGGCGAAGTTCAGCGATCTCATCGAGAAACAACGTACCTTTATTTGCTAGTTGAAACTTACCGATTTTTCTCTCGAAAGCACCGGTGAAGGAGCCTTTTTCATGTCCGAAGAGTTCGCTCTCCATTAAATTTTCAGGAATAGCGCCGCAATTGATTGCAACGAAAGGTCCGTGCTTTTGCGGAGAGTTGTAATGGATGGCGCGGGCCACGAGTTCTTTACCAGTCCCATTTTCACCGCGAATAAGAACGGTCGTTTCGACATTTGCTAAACGGTGAATAAGATCGAAGACTCCACGCATCTTTTCAGATGTGCCGACGAATTTAGAGTCGATGTCGTCGTCGAAGATTGGATTTGAAATCGCGAGGTCCGAAACCATTTCGCGCGTCTCCATCGCTTTTTTTACGAGACCAACGAGCTTTTCAGGATCGATCGGCTTTTCAGTGTAATCGAAAGCACC
>JAYTDP010000286.1:0-4788 GCA_043735865.1 Bdellovibrionales bacterium | reverse complement strand
GTGATTGCGCCCAATCAGTCCCGTGGAGTCAATCCAGACAATTGCTGGAACTTTTTTTCTGATGTGAACCAGCGTCCATACCATTCCAGTTTATTGACGCCGACCCAAGAAGGTTACAACGATGTGGCTTATATTAGTCACTCGATTAGTCGAGCAATCGACGTCGCTAATATTGATACCAGACGTATTTATATTGCCGGCATCTCGTCCGGGGCCGCCATGTCTCTAAATTCTCTACTGTGCGATTTGGATCACAATTTTGCCGGAGTTGCGATGGCCTCAGGTCTTGCTTTTGGGGTGGTTCAAGATCCATTTAAAGCCGATGACATTTTAAAAAACGGATCAGGATTGAGCCAGCGGGACCTGAAAACTCGCTTGCGAGTGTGCCCTCGCCATATCGAAAAGGTCAAATTTGTCATTGTCCATGGGGACAAGGACCAGCGAATCAATCATGCTAATTTAGATGAAGTACGGATGCAGATTTCGACCAATAATCCTGCCGATGCGAATCGGATTATCATTCAATTAATTCCGGGCCTTGCCCACAAATGGAGCGGCAGCAAATTTAAAAGCATTTACTCTGATCCTAAAACGATTCCGTTTACCCCAATGTTCTTGCGTCACTTTGGTTTGATTAAATAATGCGTCCACGTAAACCGAATCATCAAGAAGCGCGCGCACCAAAGTCCCAACGAATTGTTGTCGGCTTACATTCGGCACGTGAAGCCTTGAAGGTCCGGCCCAAAGCGGTGACCGCAATATGGCTTAAAAAAGATCAGGACCGCAATTCGGAACTCCATTTTTTCGCCGATTGGGCCCAAAAAAATAAGGTAAAACTCGAATATCGTGAAGAAGGTGCCCTTAAAAATATCGCCGAAAGCCATCAGGGAATTGCAGTTTTTTTGAGTGAGACACCCGATTTTGACCTCGACTCTTTAAGTGTCGATGATACCGAAAATACGATACTTATGGCTTTAGACGAGATCACTGATCCTCATAATATAGGTGCGATTCTTCGAACCGCATGGCTTATGGGTGTGAAAGCTTTGCTTGTTCCCGACCATCGCGCCGGCCATTTAACTCCAGCTGTCATGAAGGTAGCAAGTGGGGGAGCCGAGCATGTTCCTATGATCGTCGTTAAAAATTTGATTCAAGAGTTAAAGTCTTTGAAAGACAAAGGTTTTTGGATTTACGGTCTCGCTGGCGAGGGCCGCACTTCACTGCTAGAAACTCGGCTTAATGAAAAGGTCATTTGGGTTGTTGGAAGCGAAGAAAAGGGAATACGGGCCTCGGTTCGGGGCGAGTGCGATGAACTCATTCAGATACCCCAAATCAGTGCTGAGGCGAGTTTTAATGCCTCAGTTGCTGCTGCCATCGCATTGTTCGAGACCGTTCGCCAGCACCGTGAGCCGCGCAAAAACCCTTGAAAACACATCAATTTCCTTTGACTCACATATAAGCCCCCATTACAAGAGTCCGTTACGTGTCAAACAAGTGTTCGGCTGGGTTAGCTCAATTGGTAGAGCAACTGATTTGTAATCAGTAGGTTGCGGGTTCGAGTCCCATACTCAGCTCCACTCTAAAAGGTGTGACAAAAGAAAGTTGGAGAGATGCCCGAGTGGCTAAAGGGGGCAGACTGTAAATCTGCTGGCTTACGTCTACGAAGGTTCGAATCCTTCTCTCTCCACCAGTTTTAGTTTGTCGTTTGCTGTTTGATGTCCGGTAGTTAGTTAAGTTTTGTTTAGTTAGAGGCGCGGGAGTAGCTCAATTGGCTAGAGTATCAGCCTTCCAAGCTGAGGGTTGCGGGTTCGAGACCCGTCTCCCGCTCCAAGTTGACAAGGGGATGCGGCCCACATTGCACAGGGGTAGTGCACTCCCTTGGTAAGGGAGAGGTCGAGAGTTCGAGTCTCTCTGTGGGCTCCAGCTAGCGAAACTTAGAGAGTAAATTGATTTTGGTTATTAGTTTTAAAAATTTAAAGGTTCGAAAGACTTAAAAAATAAACAACATTGCGGGACAAAAACCCCGCATCCGTTCAAGAGGAGAGAGAAAATGTCTAAAGAAAAGTTTGACCGGTCGAAACCGCACGTCAACATCGGTACTATTGGTCACGTCGATCACGGAAAAACAACTCTGACAGCTGCGATTACTTCGTGCATGTCTCAAAAATTCGGTGGTGCGGCTCTAGCGTACGATCAAATTGATAAAGCTCCAGAAGAAAAAGAGCGTGGAATCACGATTTCTACTTCACACGTTGAATACCAAACTACAAATCGTCACTACGCTCACGTGGATTGCCCGGGCCATGCCGATTACGTTAAAAATATGATTACTGGTGCCGCGCAAATGGACGGAGCAATTCTAGTTGTTTCTGCTGCTGACGGACCAATGCCGCAAACTCGTGAACATATCCTCTTGGCTCGCCAAGTTGGTGTTCCGGGTATCGTTGTGTTCATGAACAAAGTGGACATGGTAGACGACGCTGAACTTCTCGATCTCGTTGAGCTCGAAGTTCGCGAACTTCTTTCTAAATACGAATTCCCTGGTAACGATGTACCAATTGTTCGCGGGTCAGCTAAGTTAGCTCTCGAGGGCGACAAGGGCGAAACCGGCTCATTGGCTATCGATAGATTGATGGATGCTTGCGATACTTACATCAAAGAACCAGCTCGTCTTATCGACAAGCCATTCTTGATGCCCGTTGAGGACGTGTTTTCGATCTCTGGTCGTGGAACAGTTGTTACCGGCCGTATTGAACGCGGTATCGTAAAAATCGGTGAAGAGATCGAAATCGTTGGTATTACTCCAACTCAAAAAACGACAATCACTGGTATCGAAATGTTCCGTAAGCTTCTTGATGAAGGTCGCGCCGGAGACAATGCAGGTTGCCTACTCCGTGGCACTAAAAAAGAAGAAGTTCAGCGTGGACAAGTTCTTTGCAAACCAGGCTCAGTGTTGCCGCATAATGTATTCAAATGTGAAGCGTACATTCTCACTAAAGAAGAAGGCGGACGTCACACTCCATTCTTCAATGGTTATCGTCCACAATTTTACTTCCGTACTACGGATGTAACGGGCGTTTGTACTTTGAAAAAAGGGACTGAGATGGTGATGCCGGGCGATCGCGCCGAAATGGAAGTCGAACTCATCACACCAATCGCAATGGAAAAAGAACTCCGTTTTGCGATTCGTGAAGGTGGTCGTACCGTTGGTGCGGGCGTCGTTGTTGAGATTTTGCCAGATAAAAAATAGGAATTGAGGAGGGGAGTAGCTCCAATTGGTAGAGCAACGGACTCCAAATCCGTGTGTTGTGAGTTCGAATCTCTCCTCCCCTGCCATTTTGTGAATTTAAGGACGTAATGGAAAAGCAAACGATAAAGAAAATTAGGACAGTCTCTTTCATGATCGCCGGTATTATTATCGGCGTAACTGTTGGCGTGCTGTTTAAAGCTTTGGCCGGATCTTTTGGTCCGGTTCAGCGGCTTTACGGCAGCGAAGTATTGCGGCACGGTCTTCCGGTTTTAGCCGGCTTGGCCGTATTTCTTTATCTTCAGTTGAGCGCGAAAACGCTCGCATTATCAGAAGAGGTAATTCTCGAAGTGAGTAAAGTGAACTGGCCGGCGCAAAAAGACGTTACGGGTATGACGATTGTCGTGATCGTAATGGTATTTATCGCTTCAGCCATGCTTCTCGGCGTCGATACGCTGGCTCGTCAATTCGTAAAATTGTTGGTCGAAGTACCAGCATACTTTAGTTAAGGTAGGTACGGGAGTGGATGCGCTGAGCGATTCTAAGAACGCAGATTTTAAATGGTACATCGTGAATACTCATTCGGGTAGCGAAGGCAACGCCAAGGCCTCGATCGAAGAGAAAGTTCGTCAGAAAAAAATGGAAGAGAATTTTGGCGAAATATTAATTCCTCAAGAGAATGTTGTTGAATTGATTAAAGGTAAAAAACAAACACGAGCTCGCAAATTTTTCCCGGGCTACATGTTTGTTCAAATGAAAATGAACGATGCCAGTTGGCATTTAGTTAAGAGTGCAAGCAAGGTTACTGGATTTATCGGCAACATGAAGCCGACTCCGGTTCCCGAAAATGAAGTTCTGAGAATAACAAAGCAGATGGAAACGGGTGCGGAGAAACCAAAAGCTAAATTCAGTTTTAGCGTTGGTGAAAACGTCACCGTGGTCGATGGGCCGTTTAATAATTTTAACGGCACGGTCGAAGAAATTAACGAAGAGAAGGGTAAAGTGAAAGTGCTAGTTAGTATTTTCGGCCGACCGACTCCAGTTGAATTAGATTTCGTTCAAGTAGAGAAAAACTAAGCGTTCAGGCCGTTGTGGCTTTGAGCAAAACAATAACCTTGTGGGTTGAGAGATCAGCCCCAAAGAGTGGGAAAAGGAGCTAATTATGGCAAAAAAAGTACAAGCCCAGATTAAGCTACAGATACCGGCAGGGAAAGCGAATCCAGCTCCTCCCGTTGGACCGGCGCTCGGGCAACAAGGTGTTAACATTATGGAGTTCTGCAAGCAGTTCAATGCTAAAACGCAGGCTTTGGGAGACACTGTCATCCCCGTGATTATCACGGTATACAGCGATCGCTCATTTACTTTCATAACTAAGACACCTCCCGTATCTGTACTGATTAAAAAGGCGATTAAACTCGAGAGCGGATCTAAAAATCCAGCCCGCGAAAAAGTTGGCAAAATTACGATGAAGCAGATCGAAGAGATCGCAAAAATCAAATTGCCAGATTTAAATTGTCTTTCAGTTGAAGCGGCAGTTTCTC
>JAYTDP010000285.1:0-6409 GCA_043735865.1 Bdellovibrionales bacterium | reverse complement strand
CCTTTAAACGTCTTAATTCGGCTCGTCTCATTTTGAAACAGTCATGACCATGGTCGCTTTTGCCGATGAGTCTTCTAGTTGTACCTTAGGGCCGTAAGGCTCTTTTAACTAGCAGGAGTAAACGCATGCAATTCGTTGTGAAGTTCAAGGGCCTCGATCACTCGCAAGCTCTATCTGATCACGTTACTGAGCGATTTGAAAAACTCGGTAAATTCGAAATCAAGCCAGTCAAAGTGCAGGTCACCTTTTCGCATATTCGCGAAGTGTGCCGCTCGGAAGTTTACGTAAAGGGAATTAAAACGATCTTCCGCGCTGAAGCGCATGGGGACAATTATCACGAAGCCCTCGATAAAGTGATGAAGAAGCTCGAGCGCCAAATGAAGAAAGAAAAATCCAAGGTGAAACATCACAAAAATTATCGCAAGAGCGATTTGGCTGCTATCGAGATGGCCGCGCGAGAAGAAGAACGCCACCGGGAAGAAGAAGAACGAAAGAGCGCTTAGGCGCTTTTTTGAGCTTCGGCTCTTTCGCTCCTCTTTTGGGGGGAAGTCGGCTCGGCATTCTAAGCACCGGAACGAGCGGTCCCTCGCGAGCCGATGTGCAGTTTCCATTCAAACTAAGTTCCGAATAAAAACGTTCGCTCTCGCGGGCGTTTTTGTCTTTCCGCTACCTGCGGCTGCGCGCTGACTCGTAAGGCGATAAGCCTAAAGGCTCACAAACCTTTTATTGATGCGCTGATCACGCGTCTCGCGCGAAGATACTTTGCAAGAGTCCAAGAATTCGTTAACGCCGGCAACCATATTCATTTCAAGGTGAAGTTCAAAGACACAGTTCGGTTTCAAAATTTCTTACGGGTATTTGCCGCTTTAACAGCGAGACATATCCTAAAAGCAAAGAAGTCAAAAAAGGTCGGAAAATTTTGGGATAATCTTGTTTTTACGAGAGTTCTAACCAGCCGATTCGAGGAATTGGTTTTGCGCGGATACTTTAAAGCGAATGCAATCGAGGCGCTTTCGGGGACCGCAGCACGCGAAGAGCATCTTGAAAGTTGGCGAAAATATATGCGACAACTAAAGGGGCATGATCGTGAATTTGGGTGATCCGAAGGTTTTTGATTCGTGACCGGCGCCACCCGAATTTTCTGCTCTTCCTCCAAATAGACTCTGCGCACTGGACGTGAGCGTCCCTATGTCGTTATAAAGCCGGAACCTTCGCAAAAATCCAAATCAAGCCCAATGGGCTCCGCTGAATGTAACCCAAGCGCGCGCTTAAATATCCGTTGGGTAGCCCCCAATTCCACCCAGCCCCTCGACCCCCACCGTCACCCGCCAAAACCCTCGTTCTTATTTGACGTTTTTGCGTCGCATTGCTAAATCCATCCCACACGAAAACGAGAAAAGGAACGCCATGAAAAATTATATGTTTACGTCTGAATCAGTCTCTGAAGGCCACCCGGATAAATTGGCCGATCAAATTAGTGATGCCGTTCTCGATGCGTTTCTTGAACAAGATCCCCACAGCCGCGTGGCGTGTGAAACTCTGACTTCAACTGGATTCGTTGTTCTCGCGGGAGAGATCACTTCCAAAGGTATCGTCGACTTCCAATCAGTTGCTCGAAATGTGATTAAGGATATTGGTTATGATGACGCAGCAAAGGGTCTCGATTACAAAAGCTGCGCCATTTTTGCGGCGGTAGGTAAACAAAGTCCGGACATCGCTCAGGGCGTCGACTCTTCGAAAGAGAGAGAGCAAGGAGCGGGCGACCAGGGGCTCATGTTCGGCTACGCAATCAATGAAACTCCTGAACTAATGCCTCTTACAATTTCGCTTTCCCACAAAATCGTTCGCGATCTTGCGGCGATTCGCAAGGCTGAAAAAGTGAATTGGCTTCGTCCCGATAGCAAAAGCCAAGTGACCGCTCAATACATCGATGGAAAAATCGCGCGCATTGACGCCGTCGTTCTTTCGACGCAGCATTCGCCTGATGTCGAACAAGATGAAATCAAGGCTTACATCACAGAAGAGCTCATCCAAAAGGCGATCCCAAAACATCTTGTCGACAAAAATACAAAAATTTATGTGAATCCAACCGGCCGATTTGTCGTCGGCGGCCCTCAAGGTGATGCCGGATTGACTGGACGCAAAATTATCGTCGACACGTATGGCGGGCACGGTGGTCATGGCGGCGGAGCTTTCTCGGGTAAAGATCCATCGAAGGTCGACCGCTCAGCTGCCTACGCCGCTCGCCACATCGCTAAAAACATCGTAGCTGCGGGTCTTGCTGACCGGTGCATGATTCAGGTGGCTTACGCTATTGGTGTCGCCGAGCCAGTAAGCGTGATGATTGAAGATTACGGTACGGCGAAGGTCGATCCAGAAAAAATAGTGAAAGCGGTTCGTGAAATCTGGAACCTAAAACCTGCTGGCATCATTAAACAATTCGATTTATTGAAGCCTCGCTATCGCCCAACTGCGGCTTACGGTCACTTTGGCCGCGACGAAGCTGGCTTTACTTGGGAGAAGCTGGATAAAGTAGATGCACTTCGCTCAATCCTGAAATAGCCGAAAGAACGTAAGACGAGCATGCAGCCTGAATTTATCCGTAACTTTTCAATTATCGCACATATCGACCACGGCAAGTCGACGCTTGCTGATGCCCTTATGTCTTGGACAGGAACTCTGCAAAAACGAGAAGAGAAAGAACAATTTCTCGACAACATGGATATCGAGCGTGAGCGCGGCATCACAATTAAAGCGCAAACGGTTCGCTTCATTTTTAAATCCGATAATGGGAACACCTACCAGTTAAATCTCATCGATACTCCAGGCCACGTTGATTTCGCTTACGAAGTTTCGCGGTCCCTTGCCGCCTGTGAAGGTGCTCTGCTCGTGGTCGATGCGAACCAAGGCGTTCAAGCGCAAACGCTCGCAAATGTTTATTTGGCGATGGAAAACAACCTCGCCCTTCAAATCGTTCTCAACAAAATTGATTTACCTTCGGCCGATGTCGAAGGCTCTAAGCAACAAATCCGTGATGCCATCGGTCTCGACACCGACGAGGCCATTATGGCGAGTGCCAAAAACCGAATCGGGATAAAAGAAATCCTTGAAGCGGTTGTTAAAAATTTTCCTCCGCCAAAGGCCGATCGCCAGGCGCCGCTTCGGGCTCTCATTTTTGATTCATGGTTCGACGTCTATCAGGGAGTCGTTATTCTTTGCCGCGTAATGGACGGTCGAGTGGCCAAAGGTGATCGCATCAAGTTCATGAGTAACGATCAAGAATATGAAGTTTTAAAACTGGGTGCCTTCACGCCATTTGTTCAGGATCTTCAAGTTCTCGAAGCGGGCGAAGTCGGATTCTTTATTTGCGGAATTAAAACAATTCGCGACGTCACGGTTGGGGATACTGTCACTCACGTAAAATCGCAAAAATTTCAAGAGGCGGCCACGGCCCTCCCGGGGTTTAAAAAAATTCAGCCAATGGTTTTCTCAGGCATTTTCCCGGTCGAAGCCGACGATTTCGAAGATTTCAAAGTCGCTCTCTCCAAACTTGTGCTCAACGACTCGAGCCTTCATTACGAGCCGGAAAAATCAAATGCCCTTGGATTTGGTTTCCGTTGTGGGTTTTTAGGACTTCTTCATATGGAAGTCGTTCAGGAGCGCCTCGAGCGCGAATTCAACTTAAACTTAATTTCAACGGCACCCTCGGTCGTCTACAAGCTTTACACCGTGGACGGGCAGATGAAGATGCTCGAAAATCCTGCCGAACTTCCAGACCCTACGAAAATTGAAAAACTCGAAGAACCTTACGTCAAAGTCATGATTCACACCCCGACCGATTACATCGGCAACCTTTTGAAGCTCTGCGAAGACCGACGAGGTATGCAGATCAAAATGGAATATGTGACCGAGAAAAAAGTGATTATCGAGTACAAACTGCCGCTCAATGAAATGGTCATGGATTTCTATGATCGCTTGAAGTCGATCACTAAGGGTTACGCTTCGATGGAGTACGAACTCATCGGTTTCGAAGAAGCTCATTTGGTGAAGCTTGAAATTCTCTTGAACGCCGAACCGGTCGACGCCCTTTCCATTATTGTCCACCGCTCGAAAGCCGAATTAAAAGGTCGTCAGCTCTGTGCGAAGCTAAAAGAGCTTATTCCGCGCCAGCAGTTCCAAATCAATATCCAGGCTGCCATTGGCGCGAAAATCGTGGCCCGCGAGACTTTGGGCGCTTTGAGAAAAGACGTGACAGCGAAATGTTACGGCGGTGATATATCCCGTAAACGTAAACTTCTTGAGAAGCAAAAAGAAGGCAAGAAGCGCATGAAAAATGTGGGATCTGTTGAGGTTCCGCAAGAAGCGTTTTTGGCTGTTCTTAAAATCGATGAATAAAGCTTGTTAAAGAATAAGAGGTCGCTCGTGAAATTTGATCGCAAGTTCTGGACCGAAGGTACCGGCTCATTTCTCCTCGCCATTCTGATTGCTCTCACAATCCGATGGGCGTTTGTTGAAGCTTACGTCATTCCGTCTGGAAGTATGTTGCCCACGCTTCTCATTCACGACCACATATTCGTTAACAAACTCGTCTACGGAATGCGACTACCCTTCACTGAAAAGTGGATGGTGAAGTTTGCTGAACCGGCGCGCGGCGAGATTATCGTTTTTAAATATCCTGAAGATCCAAACGTGTTTTTCATTAAACGCATCATCGGTATTCCTGGCGACAAAATTGTTTATGAGAACGGTAATCTGTATATCAACGATGAGCTGATCAACAAATATCCTCCGCAGGCTCATAAAGACGAAATCAAGTGGCTACGTGACGAAGATTTTAAAGAAGAGGGGCCCGGCGCTCTCGAACTCTTCACGCATTGGGAAGAGAAAGTTGGCGACTACACTTTCAGTATTTTGAATGTGAAAGGAAAGGTCGGCGACAGTTTCGGACCCTACCAAGTTCCACCGGATCATTATTTCGTGATGGGCGATAACCGTGATAAGTCGAAAGACAGCCGGTATTGGAGTCAGAGCGGACCGTACCTGTCGAGAGATCTACTTGTCGGCCGAGCCATGTTTGTTTGGTTGAGCTGCGAAGACACCTTGCCGGTGCTTTCGTTCTTGTGTAGCCCAACCTCAATTCGCTGGAAACGATTCTTTCATCCTGTACACGATTGATGGAAAATAAAAGAGCTTCGGTTCAAAGAAGTTTTGGCCTCTTTGGTATCTCGATGGTTCTTTTCCTCGGTATGCGCTGGGCGATTTACGAACCGTTCGTCATTCCTTCCGGCAGTATGATTCCAACACTTCTTGTTCATGATCATATCGTTGTTGCGAAGTGGCAGTACGGCCTGCGTGTTCCTTTTACTCAGAAGTGGATCATCCCCCCGCGAGCGCCGAAACGAAATGACATCGTCGTTTTCGTCTCGGTAGAAAATCCGGATATCTACATGATTAAAAGGGTGATCGGCCTACCGGGCGACAAAGTGACAGTCTTGCAAAGTGGTCAACTGCAAATCAATGGGGAAAAAATTAAGCGCGAGAAGACAACCGCCGAAACAATCTCAGAGGATCCGGCATTTCGATTAACAGAAGAAGACATTTCCGCGCCTTTGACCGATAGTATTTTTTATTTTGAGGGAGAGAACGAGAGCCGGCATCACATTCTCACTCAAGAAATGGCTTTTCGCTCGCAAGACGAAACATTCGATGTGCCGCCAGGCCGGCTCTTCGTGATGGGCGACAACCGCGATAACTCCCGAGACAGCCGGTTTTGGGGAACACTTCCTCTTGAAAATCTCGTCGGCAGAGCGGTTTTTATCTGGCTCAGCTGTTCGAAGACTTTGACCGAGACCAATTATTTGTGCGATCCGAGTTTCATCCGTTGGCAAAGACTGTTTTATCCGATTCAATAAATTATGCTCAAAGGAAAAGTCGATCGGTTAGGACGGGATTTGCAGGACACTTTAAAACGTGTCCTGCGCGAATATGCGGAAACGCTGTTTCTTGCACTCTTGTTAGCCTTTCTATTGCGAGTGTTCGTGGTATCGGCCTACCGCATATCAAATCCATCAATGGTTCCGGCAATGCGCGTGGGTGATTTTTTACTTGGATATAAACTGCCCTATGGCTTTACTATTCCTCTTACTGACACAAAAGTCGGGCAACCCAAGCCAAAACGTAATGAACTTCTTATTTTTAAATGTCCCGGCGATCCTTCGGTCAATTGCGTGAAGCGTGTCATTGGGCTACCAGGCGATCGAATTCAAATAATTAAAAAGAAACTTTTTCTGAATGGAATGCTCGCGCAGTATTCTCCACTTTCGAAACAAGAAGCGGCAGAAATCGTAAATGATCTTTTTCAGAAGCCAAAAGAATATGCTCTCCTCAGAGAGCGCATCGGGCCCATGGC
>JAYTDP010000284.1:0-4423 GCA_043735865.1 Bdellovibrionales bacterium | reverse complement strand
CCGCTGGATGCGACAGAGGCACCTAGCTCGGGCGAAGTGAGCGAAGAAAATGAATCTGAAGAAACTTTGGCCGCCGGTGCTGACGATGAAGAAGAAACGCCAACGTCCGAAGCCGATGCTCCAGATGTTAAAGATCCGGCGGTGGCCGGCCAAGAGAGCATTATTATTCCGCAATTTAAACAAGCGAAGATGCAAGAGCGCTTTGATCGAGCCAACTCGCTTATTCAAGTCGGTCAACTCGATTGGGCACGCTGGGAACTTTATGAAGTCGAGAGAAGAACTTCGAGCAAGGTTCACTTAAAGCCTCTCATGGATGCCTACGCAAAAATCGGGTCGTACGCGCGATCTTCGTATATTGCCGAAATTTATTTCGGTTTCGAGCGGTCAAAGACGAACATCGAAGATAAATCCAACCGTCAGTATTGGGAAGCGACGTATCCGCGCGCTTATCGCGACTCGGTCGAACGTTATGCAAGTAAGTACGGTGTCGATTCGGCATTTATTTGGGCCATTATGCGGGCGGAAAGCCATTATAATAAAGATGCGGCATCACCTGTGGGTGCGCGTGGTCTCATGCAAATAATGCCATACACGGCTTCAAAAGTAGCAGGTCTGTTAAATGAGACCGGCTACAAAGACGATATGCTTCTCGATCCCGACACAAACATTCGCTGGGGCACACGGTACCTCTCGCGACTTCAGAAAAAGTTTTCAAACGAAATTCCATTGGTGGCCGGCGGTTACAATGCGGGTCCGCACCGTGTTTTTAGTTGGCTCAGTTCTTTTGGGTCTCGGGACATGGACGAATTTATCGAACATGTTCCATTTGTAGAGACTCGCAACTACATGAAAAAAGTTGTGAAGAACTATGCGGTTTACAAAAGTCTCTACTCCGATGCGAAAGCGTCGCTTGCGTTTTTAACTCAAGCGATTCCGGTGAAGGCTGAGGGTAAACAGTCTCCTCGAGAGAATTGGGAAATCCTGGATTAGTCTTGACAATAAATGCCCCCGACGATGACTATGACCAGGCGTAACGGCGTTAGCGATTAAGCGCTCGCCGATAAGTCCCGGGGGACAAATGAAAAATAGTTTAGTCAGAAATTATTCGGTCGCACTCTTAAGCCTCCTATCACTGGCGATAACCACTTCGTCTTGTACTCGCAAATCAAAAGGCGATTACAATTTGGAATTGGGCGAAACATTGCGAGTGAATCTGAGTGCCGAGCCGCCGTCGCTCGATTTTCATAAAGCGACTGACACTACATCTTCCGAAGTTATCCGTAACATTATGGATGGACTTGTCCATTACGACTTAAGCGATCCGAAGCTTGGGTTGCAACCAGCTCTGGCTGAGAAATGGGAATCGAAAGATCAAATGAATTGGAAATTCACTTTACGTAAAGATGTGAAGTGGACTGATGGTGTCCCGTTCACCGCTCAACAAGTCATCGACGGTTGGGAGCGCCTGCTGAATAAAAACACGGGCGCTCAGTACGCCTATTTTCTCTACAACGTGAAAAACGCGAAGAAGTACAATCAAGGCGAAATTTCGGATTTTTCGCAAGTGGGAGTCAGGGCGGATGCCGATGGCAATCTCATAGTCCAACTTGAAAAGCCACAAAGTTATTTTCCGATGCTCTTGAATCACTCAAGCACTTATCCGATTCGCAAAGAGTTAATTGCTCAATTCGGCGACAAATGGACTCGTCCCGAAAACATGAAATCCCTTGGCGCATTTAAAATGAACGTTTGGGATAACGACAAAGCGATCGTTCTCGAGCGGAATGATGGGTATTACGGAGAGAAAGCGAAGACCAAATACGTTCTCATGCGAATCGTGAAAGAAGTCAGCACCGCCTTAAAAATGTTCGAAAAAGGCCAGCTCGATTCGATGAATGAGGTTCCCTCTCTCGAAATGTCCCGATTGAAAAAAATGAGCGAGTATAAGCAGAGCGATTCAAACGGAATTTATTATTTCGGATTTAATGTTAAGAAAAAGCCATTCGATAATGTGGCTGTTCGAAAAGCATTTAATATGGCGATCGATCGAAATGAAATCGTCAATTTGCTTGGGGGCGGTCAGAAGCCTATCAATGGCTGGTTGCCCGTTGGAATGTTTGGCTACGAGCCAAGCCTAGGTCTTAAATTTAATCCGGAAGCCGCGCGAAAAATGCTCGACGAGGCTGGTTTCACTGATCGAAAAAAACTCGGCAAAATTACGTTAGGGTTTAATACCAATGAAAATCACCAGCGGATCACCGAAAATGTTCAGGCTCAATTAAAGCGAAACCTTGGAGTCGCAATCGAACTTCAGAATTGGGAATGGAAGACCTACCAAGGTGTTCTGCAAAGTGATCCTCCGCAAATGTGGCGTATGGCTTGGATTGCCGATTACCCCGATCCTGACAATTTCTTTGCGCTGATCACGGGAGACTCTGAAAACAATCACACCAATTGGAAGAATCCAAAATTCGATGCTCTCATAGCTGAAGGCGTACGAACATCCGAGCCTGTCGCGCGTAAGAAAATCTATGATGAAGCTCATCGCATATTGGTCGAAGAAGATGTCCCTGTCATACCGATCTATTCGTATTCAAATCAATCCTTGGTCGCAGAACGGATTCAGAACTATCCGATGAATGCGATGCAAGAGCGCGATTACAGTAAGGTGACGATTAAGTAAGGATTCGAAGAGGAGAATTGTGGCAAAAGTAATTCGAGTTTTAGAACCTTTGTCTTTAGTCCTCATTGTCACTTCAGTTATCTGGAGCTTCATGGGATATGAAGTTCCAACGCCTCTTTTAATTTTGAATGCAGTTTCGATCGTCGGATTTTTTGTACTCCATACTTTTTCGCAAGGCCTGACGTTTTACGTTGGCCGCCGATTGCTCCAAACAGTGTTCGTACTTTTCGTCATTGCCACTTTTACGTTCATCTTGCTTCGGATTTTGCCGGGTGGGCCTTTCGACTCTGAAAAAGCATTGCCTCCCGAAGTGAAAGCAAATATCGAAGCGAAATATAAGCTCAATGACCCAATACTCACCCAGTACAAAGATTATATGTTCGGAATTTTACGGGGCGACCTTGGGCAAAGCTATAAGTACGTCGGTCGTGACGTTTCAGAAATCGTGGCAGAAAGTTTACCGGCATCATTTCAGCTGGGAGTTTTCTCTTTGATCTTAGCTTTTCTCATCGGAATTCCGGCAGGCGTCTTTGCCGCTTCGAAACATAATACTTGGAAAGACAGTACGACCATGATGCTCGCAATCAGCAGTGTGAGCTTGCCGAACTTCCTTGTCGCAGCCGTATTGATACTACTTTTCTGCTTCAAATTGGATTGGCTGCCCGTCGCGCTGTGGGATGGACCCCAGTATTACATTTTGCCGGTGATCGTACTTGGCCTGCGACCAGCCGCCATCATTGCGCGCCTCACACGCTCGACGGTTCTCGACGTCATACGTTCGGATTACATTCGAACGGCACGGGCTAAAGGGTTGTCTGAGCGAGTTGTTTTGTACAAGCACGTTCTTAAAAATTCGCTGATTCCGGTCTTAACATTCTCCGGGCCATTGGCGGCGGGCATTCTCTCGGGTTCATTCGTGATTGAACATATTTTTAATATCCCTGGCATCGGCAAGCATTTTATTGAGAGCGTTTCTAACCGCGATTATCCGTTGGTAATTGCGCTGACGCTTCTCTTCGCGTTTATGCTGGTCGTGGCCAATTTAATCGTGGATCTCCTTTACACTTACTTTGACCCAAGGATAAAACTATCATGAGTCATTCAGCAGGAGCGATCACCATTCCAACTCTCATCCAGGATCAGCCGGCTCCGCGCCGTCCTTCAAAAAGCCTATGGAGCGATGCTTGGCGCCGTCTAAAACGCAACCGAGCCTCAGTTATCTCGCTTTATTTTATCATCCTCGTTTGTCTGATAGCGTTTTTTGCCGACCTGATTGCGACACATCCGTTCGATGAACAGAATATGAGCCGTATTCTTGAAGGATCGTCGAGTGATTTCTGGCTCGGAACCGACGACCTCGGGCGCGATTTATTTTCGCGATTGGTTTACGGAGCACGCATGTCTATGGCGGTCGGAATTTTTACGGCCATCATTTCTCTGGTCACAGGTACAATTTATGGCGCAATTGCAGGATGGTTCGGCGGTAAGGTCGATTCTTTTCTCATGCGTGTGATCGACATTCTTGATTCGATTCCGACGGTCGTACTTTTAATTTTGGTTAAAATATTTTTCGACGCTGTTAATTTCTTTGAAGATCCCGAGCGACGCGCTTTGTTCGGTATACTCATGGCACTTTCGGTTTTCGGTTGGATTATGCTCGCAAGGGTCGTTCGTGGCCAAGTCTTGCAGGTGAAACAATCGCTTTACGTTGAAGCGGCACATGCAATCGGTGCAAGTGGC
>JAYTDP010000283.1:0-2505 GCA_043735865.1 Bdellovibrionales bacterium | reverse complement strand
CGCGCGGTAGCGGCGACTTCTACATTCAAGGAAACAATTTTCCGTACACATTGGGTGGAAATTTCTTGGTTGCCAATGGCTCGCTGGAAAAGAAAATTAACGCGGCTCAAACAGGCGCCGTCCAGATTCGCCCAAGCCCTTACCTACCTAAATTTTTGGCTGAGAAACGATTTAGTCCGATCAAATTGGACATCAGTGCAACCTTACAAAATCCAGTAAAAGTCATTCTCGAAATGCCGCAGATTAAAATTTTGGCGAGCGTCGACGGCAAATTAAATATAAAGGGGCCACCTGAAGAAATAACTTTGACTGGAAGAATGTCAATCGGACACCAGAGCAAGATCACGATCCGCAATAATATTTTTGAAGTCACCAGCGGAACCGTTGAGTATCGCGAGTCGCCGGCGCAAAATCCGGTGATCAATGTCAACGCCGAAAGCCGCGTGACCGTAATGAAAGAATCAGAAGAACGCGAGTACGACATATTCGCACGATTTTCCGGTCCGGCTCAAAGCCCGGATATCCAAATGACAAGCCAGCCCCCCATCGCCGAACGTGAGCTTCTCTCCCTCGTGACTCTCGGATATATGAATGAGTCCGACACCGCGACCTCAGAAATCAAATCTGCTAACGGTCAAAAGACCGACGATTCAGGAGGCCAAGCTTCTTCGACGGGATATCAAATTGGATCTCAATTCATTAATGAGCAACTCGGCATTAACCGAAAGCTTGAAAAAAGTTTCGGCGTTGAATTTGATTATGCCTCTTCTTACGACTCCACCGACCAAGCGAATCGTCATACGTTTATGTTGAAGAAGCAGTGGTCGCCGCGTTTCGGAACAAGCGCCAGCCGCTCTGTCGGGAAAAGCGACACGAACAATGTAAAGGCGAATTACAAACTGACTCGAAATACTTCAGTCATCGGCCACTGGGAAGGCAAAGAGCAAAGCGGCGCCAACCAATCTGCCACAACCGAGGAGCAATCGAATTTGTTCGGCGTCGATCTCGAATTCAGGCGGGAATTTAAATGAACCTGAAACCTCGTCATATTTTAATTTGTCTTCTGCTTTGGCAAAGCGCGGCTCTATCCGCAGTGAAGTTAGATGGCGTGCTAGAAGACGATCGCAAGAAGTTAGCAGATAAATATCCGGGTTATGAGAAGTCGACTCCCACGCTGGGAGAGGTCGACGATATGGTGCGTGTGCTAATGAACGATCAAAACTATTCGTCACTCGACGTTCTTCGTGAATCACCGAACTCTTTTATCATTAAAGCCGTACCACTCAGAAAATTAGAAAAAGTGGTCATCAGTGGCAATAGCGCACTTGATGACACCGACATTATGAACGCTCTCGATTTAAAACCAGGCACACCTTTCGATCAAAACAAAATGTCAGCCGGAGGAGAGAAGCTTCAAGAACTTTACGGGCGTCGTGGCTTTTTCAACGCCGCCTTTACATTTTCATACACGGAGAAAGATGCGACGAGCATTGTATTAGAACTTAAAATTACCGAAGGGCAGCCCTGTCGTATTGAAGACATCGTTTTTGAAAGCCCCAATGCGGACCTTGTTCGGCGTCTAAAGCGCGAACTAAAAGGGTATAGGAACGACATCTTTACTGAAGAAAGCGTTCTTGAACTCGAGCGAGACGCAAATGAGTTTCTACGCGGAGAAAGATACCTGAACGCCAAGATTGAACAGAAGTCGGCCGACTACAATCGCGCCAAGACCACTGCCCACCTGGTGTATTTAGTGAAAGATGTTTTTCGCTATGAAATTGTCTTTTCTGGAGAAGTGATTTACTCGCGCGCCGATTTGCTTCGCGAATTGAATTTGGACGAGTTTGACTCAGGAAGCGTTGACCCGGGGGCCGATATCGTTCGATTAGTGTCAAATAAATACCAATCGAGCGGCTTTGCTTTTGCGAAAGTCACTTACAAAGAAACTGTAGATCAACTTGCCTACATTCGGCGAATTGAAATTATGATCGAGGAAGGCCCTCGGGTGAAGCTCGAGGGATTTGATATAACTGGGCGAATTTCTCGCTCTCCGCGATTTTATTCCGACTTTGTGGTTCAGAATAGCTCGGCAGCGGTTGGTAACGATTATTTTGTAAAACCCGACATAGAAGTTGGCCTCAAGAACCTGATTACATCTCTTAACAATGAAGGCTATTTAAAAGCGCGAATTCAGTCGGTCCGATATGAGATGACTAAAGATCGCAAAACTGCTCGGGTGAAGTTAGTCATGGATGAAGGTCCCCTCACCCAGCTTCGAGGCATCTCGTTCGAAGGGAACAACTCATTTTCGCAAGCCCAACTTCTCGACGTTGTCAAAATTAAGCCCAACGCTCCGTTAAAACTAAATCTCCTCGAGAATAGCATTGGTGCACTGGTTAATTTTTATCGTGAATCCGGCTACATCGAAATGCGTATTGAAAACCAAGATGACCAACTCGTGCAATACGATGACAAAGGGGCGCAAGCAAATGTCACATTTAAAAT
>JAYTDP010000282.1:0-3743 GCA_043735865.1 Bdellovibrionales bacterium | reverse complement strand
ACTCGCAAAACTTCGCGCACCGCCTGTAATGTATGCGCTTCCACGGTCAGGCGATGATACTGATCGTGCTGCGTGAGCCCTTTTACACGGAGCAAATCCGGAAACACCGCCGCCATCAGTCCCGAACGAAAATAAGCCACAACAGTTTTGTCGCCGACATCACTATTAAAGTACGTGCCAAGAGTTCGTGCGGATTCGCGACCCGCCCTCATGAGAGTACTCTCGAGAGAACGCCTTACTTTTTCTTGTGCGAGAATGTCGTTTTGACTCGACAGCAACTCAAAAGCATCACTGATTTTTTTAATCGACCGCTTCTCGAGCTCTAAAACAGCTGCGGGCCGCGCCAACGCACGTGCCACAATGAAATCCGCATAGAAACTGACATCCGACAAACGCCTCTGCACCTGAAGCATAAATTCACGAACGCCTGGCGCCCCATACCAAGTCGCTAAGTCTTTTTGTAAAGGAGCGGACAAAACATCCATCCCGCCTTCGATTTGAATTTTGTGACGAAGAATTAAAAAGAAATCCTGGGCCTCTTCAAGTATTTGACGGGATTTCTTAAGTGATTCGTCGCTCGTTCCCTCGGGCCACAATAATAATTCGCCGATCGACAACGCCTGATCGATATCGCGTAGTGCGCCTGGACCGTACTTTAAATTAGGCTCAAGAAAATTACTGATCGAATCGAAACGTTTCTCGCGCTCACTGCGTTCACTCACCATGTGTTTTACAAGCGAACGCAGATACGCACGTCCGCGCTTTCGTAATTTCGCGATTTGGCGAACAGTCTCGGCTCGACCTTCCGCGGTGAGCGGAAGAGCTCGCAAAAATGCAACAACGTCGAAAGCTTCGACCCCGACAGTCCAATCGCTATGATCGGCAGGAACGCGGTATCGAAGTCTCAATCCCTCAGAATTAAAGTCAGTGACAACTTTTTGAACGCGAGTTTCGTTGCCGCAAAAAAGCATGTCGATATCCGAGCGCGGGCTTAAATGCATGCGCGCCCAAGATCCCAATGCAATCGGGCCGCTCGCAAGCCAATCCGTATGGCGCTCAAGTCTTTCGGTCAAACGCGCAATCAACCATTCTGAAAATGGTCGAGGCGATGAAGGATACGTCGCCAATATTGAACGCGCTTCATCTATTTGCTGGAGTGTTAGGAAAGTCTTTGCTGCCACTCACTTATCTTATTCAGAGCTTCGAGCGGTGTCATTGAGCTTATTGAGGCCGACTTCAAATCGAGAAGGAGTTGCGCCGCACTCGGATCAATATCGCCAGGCTCGCGAACCGGCACTAGCTCCAACTGCTGAGTTGTCTGGCTTGGCAGATCGCTATTGATCGCAATGTGCTCGGCCAAAAGCTTCTCCGCGCGCCCAATTACAGCTTTCGGAATCCCTGCCAGCTTTGCCACGTGAATTCCATAGCTCTTGTTAGCAGGCCCCTGGCGAAGCAAATAAAGGAATCGTATATCTCCATCCTTCTCGCTAATCGCCATATGGCCATTGCGCACGGTCGGAAGATGGTCGGCCAAGGCGGTGATCTCATGATAATGAGTCGCAAAGAAGACGATCGGCTTTTTCACTTGGACCAAGTTTTCAAGAATAGCTTGAGCTAAGCTCATCCCATCGTAGGTGCTCGTGCCACGGCCGACTTCATCTAGAATTACGAGGCTGTTTTCATTCGCATCGAGGAGCATTTCGGCGGTCTCTTTCATCTCCACCATAAAGGTCGAAAGTCCGTCAGCTAAGGAATCGCTTGCCCCGATTCGCGTAAAAATCCGGTCGAACACCGGAAGGACGGCGCGCTTTGCCGGAACAAATGATCCGATTTGCGCGAGAAGCGCCATGCAGGCCACTTGCCGCATCAATGTCGACTTGCCCGCCATATTCGGGCCTGTCAATAACAAGCAATCTCCACGACGAATCACAATATCATTGGCAATGAAGCTTTTTTTCACTTCTTGCTCGATGACGGGATGACGAGCGGCCGTTAAAGCCACTTCACCGACAAGATTCATCTCCGGCCGCACAAAATCGTGCTCAAGTGAGAGCCAAGCGAGGCTCGAGTAAACGTCGAGCTCACTCCAACAATGGGCCGCTCGCCGAATGGGTGCGGCATTTTGCAAAATCATTTTTCGCAAATCGTGAAATATCCGCTCTTCTAAATCCACACGTTTCGTACGCGCCGAGAGAATTTTGGTTTCTAATTCGTGGAGTTCCTGCGTGATGTACCGTTCAGCATTGGTCAAAGTTTGTTTACGCTTATAATGGTCTGGTACTTTCTCGACGTGCGCATGTGTCACTTCGATGAAATAACCGAACACATTATTGTATCGAACTTTCAATGACGTAATGCCTGTCGCCTCGCGCTCACGATTCTCGAGCTCGAGAAGGAGGCGCTGGCTCTCTTCGGCAAGCGTCACGAGTTCTGAGAGTTCGGGGGAGTGGTCTTTGCAGATGACTCCACCATTTTTAATTTGCACCGGTGGATCTTCATTGAGCGTTTTGCCAAGCATATCGCAGACCGCGCGAAGCGCATTCGAAACCTCACCCTGCAAATCCGGACACAGTTGCGCAAGACTCAGTCCTGTTTCGAGCGACTGCTTGAGTGCCACGAGATCGTGAACATTGCAGTTCGTGTACGAAATTTTTGACATGCGTCGCTCGATATCTCCCATCGACTGCAATACTTGGCGGAGTGACTTTAGCTCAGTGACTTTCGACGCCCATTTTGCGGTTTCACCTTGGCGTTTTTCGATGAGTTCTTTGTCGACCAGCGGAAACTGCAGCCAGGATTTTAAAAGTCGCGCACCGGCGGAAGTTTTGGTGCGATTGATGGCCTGGAATAGACTTCCTTTTTCGTCGCCTTTAAGAGTTTTAAAAATCTCTAAATGGCGAATGACCGTTTCAGGTAAAGTCATAACTTGGTTGAGACGCCGCTCTTCGAACGGCCTCAAAATTTGCGAGAGCTCTTGTCCTTGCATGCTGAGCGCATAATTAAAAAGGCGTTGCGCACTTGCGGGCAGATCACTCGCGACCTCAGATTGCTTCGCCTCGAAGACAGTTAAATGAACGGCGTCGCCACCAATAAATAGCGGCAAGCCATTTTCGGGAATTGATTTCTCTTTGTAGAGACTCACCTTCTGTGTGCTCGTGAGAAGCAACTCCACCGGCTTCAGTAGGCTCATTAATTCATAGCGTTTTTTTAATGACGTCTCACTCGCCGTATGGAGTCGGTAGAAAAATGCCTCTCCAGTTGTGGCTTCAAGAAAACTGATCGAGGAGTCATCGTAACTGCAGATGTAATTCGCTTTTAATTCGTTGAGCGTTTGCGGATCGTAAACCATGCCGGGGCTTAAGACGCGCGTCACTCCCCGCTTCACGATACCTTTTGCGGTTTCTGGATCCTCGAGCTGATCGCAAATCGCAACCTTGTAGCCGGCCTGCAAGAGTCGCGAAATCGGCCCGGCCACCGAGTGATACGGAATCCCGCACATCGGAGTTTCGTCTTCGGATTTTTTATTCCGAGATGTGAGCGCAATATTTAATATAGGGGCGGCTGTCACCGCATCGTCGTGAAACATTTCGTAGAAGTCGCCCATTCGAAAAAACAAGACTTTGTCGTCATGTTCGTTCTTGATCTGCCAATACTGGCGCATGAGAGGTGTTAGCCCCGGCGTATTTGGATCGACTTGTTTCATATACCCCCGAAGGTTATTTTCTAAAATTTGAAGGGGGAGA
>JAYTDP010000281.1:0-3465 GCA_043735865.1 Bdellovibrionales bacterium | reverse complement strand
GTTGAGCTCGTAAAATCTCGAGACAATCTGGTCAAATATTTCGATATGCCACTTCAACATATCAACAATGAGATGCTCAAAAAAATGAATCGCCGTATGACTCGTGAGGAAGTCGTTGATGCGATCGCCGCTATTCGTACGCAAATTCCTGAAGCCGTTATCCGCACTCAATTTATCGTGGGATTCCCTGGCGAGACAGAAGAGCAATTTGAAGAGATGCTCGCGTTCGTTAAAGAATATCAATTCGACCGCGTCGGATGTTTCAAATATTCGATCGAAGAGGGTACTAAGGCTGGCACGATGACCGACCAGATTGATGAGGCAACAAAAGAGCGCCGGTATCAGAAATTAATGGCTGCTCAATTGAAAGTTAGCCGCAAGAAACACAAAGCAATGGTTGGACGTAAGGTTCAGGTTCTTGTCGAAGGCTTCAGTGATGAAACAGAATTGTTACTGAAGGGCCGAACCTCTCAGCAGGCGCCCGATATCGACGGGCTTATGTACATCAATGATGGTGAAGCCAACGTTGGTGATTTAGTCGAAGTCGAAATCACCGCATCTCATGATTACGATTTAGTCGGAAAAATAATCTAATTCTCGATAGCTTATGTTGCTAAATTTTTGAGCAGCCTAGACCTGCGGCAAAAATTGCTTCGCAATTCACTAACCCTAACGCATACTTAAGTGAGGTAAGGGGGATTAATGGTAAATCCGATGCTGGTTATTTTTGTGTTTTCGGTCATGATTTTTTTCGTCGTAAACGTGATTTCGAGCTAATCGAGCTTGAAGTATGGCCAGTCCTCTTCGAACTCCCGAATAATCTTTTCGAGAGTCCAAATCTTCCGGTCGAGACTTTGATAAAATTCGACATCCATCACCGTCGCACGTTCTGAGGTCATGACGAACTGAACGTCATAAGGATAAACTCCTAATTCAAATAAACGGACGATCTGATCGCGCATGCTTTGCCGAACGACTCGCGGGATTTTCTCGAAAGCAAACATCAAATTATCTTTGCTGCTAATGCCATCGAGCTTCTCAAGGACTGTGCCCCAACGGTCATTGATAAGAGTTATTCCCAAGAAGCGAACGCCCAATCCATGCCGGTTTAAGAAGGTCAGCCAGAAGCCTTCTTTGGTTCCCATGTGATCAGCCGTAATTTTTATGAAGACGTCTTTGCCGTCGAGCTTTGCTTCGTAAGTGCCTCTATTCACGCGCCCGTTGTTTTTCACTCTTTGCAGATCATGTAAGGATTCGAAAGGAATCTTCGGCAACAAATACTGAAAGTTACGGTAGTTCGCTTGAGCGTAAGCTTCGACCTCGGCTGCCGTATCGGGAACGGGAGGAACTATTGTCTCTTGAGCAGGCGCGGATAATCGCTCGGTACATCGGCCAACTAAAACATCTTTAGGCCAGCTTTGCCCATAGGCGGCCGACTGCCAAAGAGATAGACAGACCATGAGGCTCAGTAGTGGGTAAATTAGCTGTCGCGCACGAACTGGAATCATTGCTTATAGCAGAGCAACGGACGGGCCGACGCTCATGATCCCTTCAAATTGAACGGTGGGATTCGGATGGTTCGGATTCGTGAAGTTTTAGGTACCTGCATTGCATCCCCGGCGCAGGAACTTACTGGACATCGTCCGGGAGAGGAATGTTGTTTTTATCCGGGATGGGCATGCTCAAGGGAAGTCCAGTCACGGCGCTTTTGAGTGAGTCGTGAGGAAATAGAATATTTTGATCGACACCTCTTGAAAGCATCGGGTTAACGAGCGTGAGCTCACCGACTTTTTCCCAGACACGATGGCTGAGGGCATCCAATTTATCGGAGGCGAAAAAGTCGTAGATGAGAGCGCCATTCGCTTTTGTAGTTTCAACCAACTCCTGTCTGAAGTCGTCACCTACCACGCGTTTCATATCTCGCGACGGTTTTAACATGACCCAAACCGGAGTTCGAATGTCCTTCGCGCTCTTCACGCCAAGCTCACTCATCGAATGAACGGGCCTTAGAAGCGGATTGATGAAAGGAAGATTGCGAAGCCGGTCGAGTTGAGTAGTAAGAGATCCGTACGCAACTCCGATTAAAGTCAGAACCTCGTAGGCCTTTCGAATTTTAAGAGCATTGAAAGTAGGTTGGTTCGTCATCGCGACGCTCGTCCAATCAATCGGGGAGCCATCGGAGCTCAAAATCCCATTGAGGTCATTGTTGAAGACGATGTTCGCCGTCGGTTGCGGCTTGTCCGTATTTGCCTCTCCGTAAATTTTAATCGCGATCGCTGCCGTACGAGTTTGCGGCTGACCAGACGCTGTCGATTTATAGGGGTTGCCTTGGCTAATCGAGGCACGAGCTAGGACTGGATATTCCCCACCGGAAAAAACCCCCGACCATCGAGAAGGCAGCATCTTCAACCTACCCTCAAATCCAACGCCCATCGGATGAATCGGCTTGGGTTCCCCCACTTCCCGAAAATCTCGCTTGTCGTTCAGAATTTCTCGCGACCGAGTCGCGACATTGAATCGGGGAAGGAGACTTTTGCCAAACATGCGAAAAAGAGTAATTGGCTGAACGGGTAGGTGATCATAGTCGTACGGCTCTTTCTTCATTTGAGCGAGGACTTGGTTGTAACTTGAAGGTTGGCTTAATCCGACAGGGGCAAACAGGGCGTTACAAGACAGGTTCTGCGCCGAGCTCGGCAGTGACCAAACTATCGACAGCGCACTCAAAATTGCACCGGCAGCAGCAGTAAAATTTCGTAGATCCTTAAACACCCTAAACATGGACGTGATTTTTGCAAGGTCCGTACCCACAGATCTCGCGGAGCGCGAGATCTGTGATGTAGCCACATTTCGGCTCAACCTTGCGTGCTATCAGCATGTTTGCCGAGAGCGCTATTAATTCGCGTAATTATAAATGTCGCTGTAGTTACGGCCTAATTCTTCTGAATCGAGTCCGTAACCAATCACAAAGCGATCGTCGATCGTACGTCCCACATAATCAGGTTTGATCGGAAGTTCGCGGCGCGCCGGTTTATCTAAAAGCGAAACGATTTTAACGCTCGCAGGGTTCGCGGACATCAAGCGGCTGCGCAAAAAACTGAGAGTACGGCCTGCATCGATGATTTCTTCCACGATCAATACGTGTTTACCCACAATGTTCACAGTGATGTCTTTTAAGATGCGAACGTTTTCGCCTTTTGGAGACGTTAAATGAACGAAGTCGACAATTTGTGGAAGATGAATTTTGCGGGTTAAGTCTGCGATAAAATGAATCGAACCTTTAAGCGGGCAGATCATCACAAGTTCTTTGCCTTGGTAATCGCGTTCGATTTCTTTTGCCAGGACTTTCACCATCTCTTGGATTTCGATCGATGTGATGAACGGGACCATATTTTCTTTTAGCATCGCCATAGAATACCCCTAGAGCTCGACAGTTGGTTCGTTAAGAGACGTCACTTGAATCGTTTG
>JAYTDP010000280.1:0-6528 GCA_043735865.1 Bdellovibrionales bacterium | reverse complement strand
GCTGAATCTCCAATTTGCGCAATAACTAATTTGTCTGAAGAGACCGAGCCGCTGAGCGATGTTGTCGAGAACTGAGCTTCAACTTCAACATTTGGCTTTTGATCGTCAGTTTGATTTTTCAAAACAGCGGTAAACTTATTGTTCGCGCCAATGACTTCGAGTGACGCACCGATAACCAGCTTATCAGCGAGAACGATAGCTTCACCAGAAATGGGGATTAATTGAGCTCCATTGGTCTCGGTGCCGGGCACTCCGACTGATGCTGGAGCATCTGTCGGAGCCTGCTCTGGAGCAGACGAAGCATCTGGTGAAGTTCCAGTGGTCTCCGGGGCTGGCATAGCCGGTTTCTGTGCCGTTTTATTTGGCGCCTGATCGCGACCTGATTTAAAACTAGGCCCGCATCCAGCTACAAAAGCCAGGCAAGCCACAAACGCAGCAATATTAAGGACGAGCTTACGTGCACGCATATAAACACCTCTCCAATGGGAGTTTGATCTAGCTCCCAATTGAGCAAGGAGAATGCCACGACCCTAAGCTTAGACAGACCTCTCAACTCCTTTTAGGGCAACGAAGGTGTCTATTCGCCTTATAAAAGGCGCAAAATCGGCACCTGTGTCGATCTTATGTAAGGGCTAAATTCGACAGGTCAAAAATACGAGTTATACGTTTGGGCCCCCGTTTTGCTCTCTCTTTTGTCTGTGAAACTGAACCAAGCCCGTAAACGCTTTTTTTCGCAAAATTTCGAACTCCTCGCCTGGAGTCTTATTCTCTTAGTTTTCGTCGCCAGCATTGCCAAAGTAACGCGTGGCCATCTCGAAACCGAAACCGCGCTAGGTCTCTCTGAGCAAGAATTTGCGGGCTCCCCCGAAATAGGCCGTTAGAAATCCCTGACACAATTCAAAGTCGAGTGACGAAAGAACATTTTTGTTTCATGGTGGAAATCATGACAAAGCTGTTTTCAAATCGACGTGAATTTCTTGAATTTATGGGACGAGCTGGCGCCGTTGCAGCGACATCGGGTGCTCTGGGTTCTTTCCTAGGCGCCTGCGCCACGCAGTCCAAAAAAACATCAAACGGCCGTATTCGTGCGACGAAGCTCCCGTTCGCTCCGCTCGCAACTTCTGAATCCGATGAACTGCGGTTGGTAGACGGACTTGAATTTACAAAACTCATTCAGTGGGATGACGTAATCAACGCCGCTGGAGAAAAATTTGGGTTTAATAATGACTTTACGGCGTTTGTCCCATTTACCAAAAACGACGGTCTACTCTGGGTGAATCATGAAAGTATTAACAGCTACTTCGTTCCGGGCAACGACCCGCTTAAGAAAAAAACTCGAAATCAAGTGGATCTCGAGCGCACGTGGGTCGGCGGATCAATTCTAAGAATTAAACGAAAAAATGAAGAGTCCCAGTGGAAACTTGTTCCCAATGACAAATACAATCGGCGCCTCGATGCCACAACGCAGATTCCGTTCGCAGCCGGCGAAAAAATTATGGACTCCGAATTCGCGGTAGGGACCCTTGCCAATTGCGCCGGCGGAATTACGCCTTGGAAGACAATTCTCACTTGTGAAGAAAACTATAATAATTTTTATGGAGACTCCACATTATCACCGAGTGGGCACCGAAAGTTAGATTATTCAGAAGCGTATTTCAATTGGCAGGACGCGTACCCAATGCCGCCCGAGCATTATGGCTGGGTTGTCGAAGTCAACCCTCTCACTGGTGAGGCAAAAAAACTAACGGCACTCGGACGCTTCGCACACGAGTGCGCAACCACAGTCCAGGTCCCCGATGGCCGAACAGTTGTATATATGGGCGACGACAATGAGGAGGAATGCCTCTACAAATTCATCAGCCGCGGAAAAGGCTCTCTAGACTACGGCGACCTCTACGTTGCGAATCTCGAAAAAGGTCGATGGATTCTTCTCGACCAAACTGTTCAGCCGGAACTTAAAAAAACTTTTAAATCGCAGCGTGATGTTTTAATTTACACGCGTCAGGCGGCCCATATCGTCGGCGGCACAAGACTTGACCGGCCGGAAGATATTGAGATCGATCCAATAACGAAAGCGATTGTCGTTGCGTTGACGAATAACATTCCAAAGAACAATTACCATGGCTCGATTCTTCGAATCGTCGAAGAAAATAACGATCCACTTTCGTTAAGTTTTCAACCGACCATCTTTTTAACTGGCGGACCCGAAGCGGGCTTTAGCTGTCCCGATAATTTCGTATTCGATAAAAAAGGCAATTTGTGGATGACGACGGACATTGCCGAACTCCACATGGGAACTGAGCACTACAAGTTTCACGGCAATAATGCTTTATTTTACATTCCGATGAGTGGCGATAATGCCGGTAAAGCATTGCGAATTGCGACTGCACCAATTGACGCTGAATTCACTGGGCCATCGTTCGACCCGGATTATAAAAATCTATTTTTATCTGTTCAGCATCCGGGTTCGGGTTCTCGCGCCGCGGGTAAACTGACAAGTCACTGGCCCAACGGCGGGACCTCAATTCCTCGCTCGGCCGTCGTCACTATTCAAGGCGATTTATTAGACGAATTGATGGGCTAGCTACTCGAGGACGCAACCTCTGTCCGGCCCCTGAAAGTCGGCGCGGGTTGTCCAAAATAAATAATGTGAGATCACCGAGTGATGGTTGTAATCGATTGTCAATTCGGGAGACAGCTGATCAATTTCAGTATTCTCTCGGCAGAGTGCTTCGCTTCGCTCTTGCACAAAACGGCAGCTGCAAAGATTGCGAGCTGTAAATCCTAGCGCCATGCCGACGATAGACGCCTGATAACGCCCATAAAAGCTGCGACGAACTAAAAAAGTCCCGGCACAAATCATGAGAATAAAAATGATCAAACCGGTCTTTTTCATTCGCCGACCAACTTGGCTACACTGGCCGCAAATTTTTTGACTTCCACTTGCCCGTCGCGGCAGTCGCCCATACGAATCGCGATTAATTTTTTCGATGGAACAACAATCAAATATTGGCCCCAATGTCCCATGGCATAGTACGTGTCGGGCGGAAGATCCTTTAGTGTTGCATCAGGGCGAGAGGCGGCCTTCGCATCATTGGTCCACCATTGCCCAGCGCCAAAATAAATATTTAATTTATTGGTATCGTGAATAAAAGCTGGCGACGGAGTTTTCGCCCATGACATCCACTTCGGATCAAGAATCTGATTTCCCTGCCAATTGCCATTATTCATCACCAAAATTCCGAGACGTGCCAGATCGTAAGGTGTGACCTGAAGGTAAGAAGCCGCAACAATGGTGCCCGCGGGATCAGTTTCAAACATAGATTTACTAATTCCGACGGGCTTAAAGATTTTCTCGCGAAAGACGGTCTGCAGATTTTCTGTCTTGTACATTTTCGCGAGCAAGTAGCTCGCAAGAATCGAATCGCCACTTGAATATTTCCAAGTTTTGCCTGGCTCGCTGGTAAGCGAATGCCCTAGTACAAATGCCGCCATATTGCGATGGCCTTCCCCATACAATAAATTGAGGACGGACGAATAAAGAAGGTTCGGCGCCTTTTCGTAGTCTTCCAGCCAGTCGAGTCCCGTCGCCCATTGAAGCACGTCCTGAATTTTTATTGCACATAATTTTTTCTGAGGAGGATCGATAAATTTGCAAATTGAATCATCTAATACAAAAAGCTTTTCTTTGAATGCCACACCATAAAGTAAACTGGTTATACTTTTTGTCATCGACCAGCTGATATGGCGCGTGTCTCCCGTCATTTCTCGATCGTATTTTTCGTATATCATTTGACCGTCTTGAATAAGTAAGACGGCCTCCGTACGCCTGCCGGCTTTGCGGTATTTTTTAAGATCTCGCGCCAACTGTTCAGGCTGATCAAAAGTTTCTTGTTCGAATTCTTTTATTTTTTCCTGATGGGCCAGTGAATATTTTTGAGTCGAATTCGTCCACGGCAATTCGGCCGCAAAAATCACCTGGCTGCCAAAGCAGCATCCTAAAAGAAAAATAAACTTATTCAAATCGAATCTCCGTAACCGTTACGACGATGTCGCCAGCCGGTCTTTTCACAATCGCTTCGTCTCCTTCTACTTTACCCATGAGTGCCATGGCGAGCGGAGACTTCCATGAAATTTTTCCGCCGGTCGTGTCGATTTCATCTTCACCGACAATTTGGTATGTTTTTTCGACACCATCTTCATCTTCAACGGTGACCGTGGCACCGAAGACAATTTTTTTCGATTTCATAGTCGAAGGATCCACCACTTCGGCATTTTCAATTTTGCGAGTTAAGAATGCGACCCGACTATCGATCTGCCGGAGCCGCCTCTTGCCGTAGATATAATCGGCATTTTCACTGCGATCGCCGTTTGAAGCCGCCCAAGCTACGGTCTTCACGAGAGCAGGTCTCTCAACTTGAATCAATTCTCTTAATTCTGCTTTTAAAGCCGTGAGCCCTTTAGGGGTTATGTAGTTGGGAGTCTGATTCATCTTTTTTTGCGCTCAAGGCGGGAAAGGACCGAGTAAGCGACCGGAATGACGTAAAGAGTAAACACGGTCGAAACCGTCACGCCGCCGATCACCGCGAGAGACATTGGGATACGCGTTTCGGAACCGGGCCCGAGGCCGATGACCGAAGGTAAACTTGCGGTGATCATAGTCAGTGAGGTCATGATAATCGGACGAAGACGCACCGGACCGGCTTTTTGCATTGCTTCGCTAGGCGACAACCCTTCTTCTTTTCGAACCTGATTCGCAAAATCGACCAGCATGATCGAATTCTTCTTTACCAGTCCCATTAGAAGGAGAAGCCCAATCATACTGTACATATTTAGACTCGAGCCCCAGGCCCAAAGTAAAAACCACGCGCCGGTGAGGCTGAACGGCAATGCTAAAAGCACCGTGATGGGATGTATGAACGAGTTATATTGCGAAGCAAGTATCATATAGGCAATGAGAATTCCCAGCACGAGGGCGATCACCAAGCTGCTCATTGTTTCAGAAAATGTTTTCGAACTCCCACTCATCACGAGACTATAATTACGGGGCAGTTTTTTTCGAAGCGTCTCAATATGCTCGAGCATCGCGCCCTGTGATGCTCCAGGTTTTATGTTGGAATAGACGTTGATAGCCCTCTCTCGTTGCTGCCGCGTAATCGACACTAGAGTCGTCTTCTCTTCGACACGCACGAGACGTGAAAGCTCAACAAGCTCACCCCGATTATTTCGAACCGAGAGTTTTAGGATATCTTCAGGCGTGAGGCGGTATTCGTCCTCTAAGCGCATTCGTACGTCGATGCGGCGACCATCTTCGGTAAATTTACCGATGTCGCTGCCGCCAATGAGAACGCTGATGACATGTCCGATTTCGGCAACTGAAACGCCAAGTTGAGCTGCTTTTTCTCGGTCGGGATAAATTTTAAGTTCGGGCTGCCCTTCATTATAATTCGTATCGACATCGAGAAATCGGTCATCTTTAGAAAGTTCATCTTTTATTTGGTTCGTCACGGTTACCAACGTGTCCCATTCGGGTCCGCGCACACTAAACTCGATCGGACCACGACTTCTCGGCCCCATGCCTTGTTGCGACGGATCTTGGACAATAACTTTTAGGCCCTTCACTTCCGCCAACAATTTTCGAACTTTGCCCATCACTACGCTTTGATTCGCGCTTCGTTCTTTGCGATCTTTGAGAGTGACGAATGCCATTCCCGAATTCACTCCCCCCCCCATGCCACCGATCGAGACGAAATACTTTTCAATTTCAGGAATTGTTTTTAGTTTCTCCTCGGCGACCTTGATCAGTTCGTCTGTGTATTCAAATGACGATCCAACTTTCGATTCGAGCCGAACCATGAAAATTCCTAGATCTTGTGAAGGAACAAATTCACGATTTAATCGGCTGACGAAAAAGAAAGATCCTCCGAAAACTGAAAGTGCGACGACGATCACAATGAATTTGTGACGAAGGGCTGTCGCCAAAGTGCGACTATAAAATCGATTGAGCGCCTGAATTGCAGGATCCAGGATTCCATGCTTTTCTTTGCGGCCCAGAAATTCGGACGCTCGCATAGGAGTCAAAGTTAGCGCTTCGATAAGAGATAAGAAGACCGCGATTGAAAGTGTGATACCGAACTGAAAGAAGAACTTCCCGATGATGCCTTTCATGAAAGCGACCGGCAGAAAAATCGCGATAATCGACAAAGTGGCCGCGACGGCCGTAAAGGTCACCTGGTTCGCGCCGTCTCTCGCGGCCTCAACTCCACTCTTACCCATAGCTCGGTGGCGCATAATATTTTCGAGAACCATGATGGCATCGTCGACCACGATTCCGACTGAGAGGATCAAGGCGAGTAACGTAAAAGTATTGAGAGTGAAACCGAACATTTTAAATGCGATAAATGCCCCGAGAATCGAAGTCGGTATCGCAAGAAGAATATTAAATGTCGAACTGACTGAACCGAAGAACAAGAAGCAAACAAACCCGGTTAGGAGTGCGGCCAAGATTAATTCAAAATTGAGTTCGCG
>JAYTDP010000279.1:0-6819 GCA_043735865.1 Bdellovibrionales bacterium | reverse complement strand
CGATGTGATGAACGGGACCATATTTTCTTTTAGCATCGCCATAGAATACCCCTAGAGCTCGACAGTTGGTTCGTTAAGAGACGTCACTTGAATCGTTTGCGCGAGTCGTAAGAAATCACGTGCCGACGAATTGTTCGGTTCGTAGCGAAGAGCGGTTTCCCATTGCTCAATCGCCTCAGGAATCTGGTGAGTATCGTAAAATGCTTTGCCGAGCTTTAATCGTGCTTGAACAGCAGACGGGCTCTCTCGCACGATACCGCGCAGTTCTTTAATCGCGAGGCTGGAATTCTTTTGCGTGAGGTAGATGTCGGCAATTTTCATCTGCATATCGAGCGGCTGGCTCGTCAATTGGAGCGCGCGCTGATATTGCTCAAGGGCTTCGACCATGCGGTTATGCTGGAAGTAGAGATCGCCGAGCTCTTGATGTTTGCCAGCGAATTTCTCGTTTAAATATGGATCGCCATCTTTGGCTTTAAGGCTGAGCATCGCGCGTGCCTCTTCAAAAACCTTTTGGCCTTCTTCATATTTTCCAAGGTCATTCAAAATAATACTAAGTCCGACGCTCGAGTCGGTGAAGCCAGGATTAATTTCGAGCGCGCGCTTGAATGAGCGGATCGCCTTATTGAATTTACCTTGGTCATAATAAATCGTGCCGAGCATATGAAAAATTTCAGGTCGGCGAACGCTCTTGAGCACAAGTTGATTGAGAATCGGCTCAGCAAGCGAATATTCGTTTTCTTTGAAATGGTCTTCGGCAGTTTTAAACAGATCTTCGATCGTCTCAAAATCCATCGGACAACTCTTTTCTCGCGGATTCGACTTCACTCGATTTTGGATATTGCGCCATCAATTGTTTGAAATACGTCTTCGCTTTTTCCATATCCTTCGATTTGTATGCCGACAAAGTCGCCTGGTGGAGTGCGTGTTTGTCATACCCAATGCCCGGATACTGCTTCAGCAAGTCTTCGTACCGGCCGAGAGCACTTTGATACTTTTCTTTTTTGAAATACCAATCGGCTATATATTGTTCCTTATCGGCGAGCATCTTTTGTACCTTCGTGCGATTCTCCTGTGCACTCTTCACGTAGCTGCTCGTCGGGAAAGAAGAAATGACTTCGTCGAAATAAAGGATAGCTCGCGACGCAAGAGATAGATCGCGATCGGTCGTCTCTGGAAGCTGCTTCATGAGGCTTAAGCCCAACTGATTTGTCACATATGCCGATTGTTCGTGATCGGGATGGAGTTCTTTAAAAAGCTTATATGCGGACTCGGCCTCCGGAAAACTCTCGCGTTTAAATTCGATGTCTGCAATGCGGAGTTCGGCGCTGGTTGCGAAGCGGCTATAAGGATGCTTGTTTTTAACTTCGGAATAATACGTAATCGCTTCTTCGTAGCGTTCATCTTTTTCGTATTTTTCGGCTAATTTATAAGCGCCTTCGGGCGTATTCGTATCGATTTTATCCGAGCTCGAGCAGCCGGCAAATGCGAAAATAAAGACAGCTAGGACTGAAAATTGAAAGCTTTTTAACATAGGCCCACTCTAGATTTCAGGGCGTTTTCTGTCAAATGCGATCGCCAGAAGTTACAAATGCAGAGCGAGATGGAATCCACCCGGTAATCCCGCCTGGATACGTCACTTGAAGCCAATCTTTGACTTTCAATCTGACGATGACTTCAGTGCCTTCGATCAGCTCAAGAAGATTGTTATCAGCTTCATTCGGTCCAGAACGGACGATAACACCCGGCTCAGTAATTGTGGCACGGACTTCATCTTCAGCGATTAATTTTGCGGTGGTCAGGCCAAGTGAAATCACGAGTAAAATAGCAAAAATCAGTGCAACGGTCGGAAACGGGGGGAGTGGGAGCTGATCACGGAAAGCGCGATGCCGAGCGCCGAAATAGCGCACTCCCAGATAAGAGGTAAAGAGAATCAACAAAACAGAAAGGCCGAAAAATCGATCCAGTTGTGCTTGATTTAATACATTTGCACGAAGCGATTCCCAGTTCGAAGTCCCATGATCGAAAACGTCATTGGGCATTTCGGTGGAGGCAAAACTTAAAGCCCGCTCGGCCGGTTGGTAATTAGGGTCCAGCGTCAGCGCTCGACGCCATGCCGCAACAGCGCGCCCTCTTTGACTAAGTTTATACGAAGCGAGGCCCCAATTGTAGAGGGCGAATTTATTAGCCGGATCTTTCGCCAGGACGTCGGTAAAATGTGTTTGGGCTTCGGTGTAATTCTGCTCTTGATAAAAGCGCAGGCCCTTCTGATATGAATCATCAGCGGCGAAAGTAGTGCTGCAAAAAAACATCCCTAAGACGAGGACGAAAATCGTTCTTTTCACGGTGAACTATCTTAGCCTTGTTTTGAATAAGAGCGAAGAGTAAAGTTGAGCGATGAAACCAACAATTGCAAAAACTCTCCAATCGTCTCCGACACTTGAAAAACTCTTGAACGAAGTCATCGAGGAAGTGAAAGCCAGCTCGGCTCGCGTCGAAGGAATTCGCCCTCCGGACCCTGAAAAAGCGGAAGAGATTAAGAAACTCTACGCTGATGTTGGCGCTGTACGTGGCCGTCCGCTTTATTTTCAGTATATGGGGAGCGGTCTTGGTCGCGGCGCTTACGTCGAACTCGAAGACGGAAGCGTAAAGCTCGATTTCATCAATGGCATCGGCATTCACATCATGGGTCACAGCCATCCGAAAGTAATTGCTGCAAGTCTGCGCGGAGCAATGAGCGATATCGTCATGCAAGGCAATTTACAGCCGAATCGGGAATACTATGAACTTTCAAAAAAATTGGTGGAGCTTGCGTCTAAAAAATCGCGACTTCGCAATGTGTGGCTCTCTACCTGCGGCACGATGGCGAATGAAAATGCTTTGAAAGCATGTCGCCAAAAGAAGAATGCGGCACGAATGATTTTGGCAATGTCGTCGGCTTTTGCTGGACGCTCGACTCTAATGGCGGAAGTCACCGACAACCCTGCATTTAAACAAGGGTTGCCTGAGTACAATGAAGTTTTGAGAATTCCTTTTTACGACAAAGCCGATGCGCGATCGACCGAGAAATCTCTCGCCATCATGAAAGAACACGTAGCAAAACATGAAGGCAACATTTGCACCTTTACTTTCGAACCCGTGCAAGGGGAGGGTGGATTTAACGTTGCGCCGCGCGAATTCTTTTTGCCGATGCTCGATTTCGCGCGCGAAAAGCAAATTCCGATTTGGCTCGACGAAGTTCAAACTTTCATTCGCACTACAAATTTTTTCGCCTTCGAAACTCTTGGACTTGGCGAATACGTCGACGTTTGCACCATTGCAAAAACGGTTCAGAACGGAGCTACTTTCTTCACTCCTGAATTTAATCCTAAGCCCGGCCTTATCGCTGGCACATTCTCCGGCTCTACTCCGGCTCTAAGCGCCGGCCTCGAGATTCTTAATATCCTCGAAAAAGAGGGCTACATGGGCCCTGAAGGAAAAGAAGCGGCAATACACAAAGAGTTCGTTGGTCTGCTTAACAAGCTAAATGAGACCTCGTGCAAAGGCCTCTTACGTGATGCCGGCGGACTTGGACTGATGGTCGCGGTTACTCCGCTCGACGGCACGAAGGACAAAGTCGAAGCCATGATTCAGAAAATGTATCAGCATGGCTTGATCGCTTTCAGTTGCGGACGTGGAACCTATCGGTTGCGATTTTTAATTCCGGCGATCGCGACATCGAAAGATTTGCAAGAAGCCGCTCGTATTATTGAAAAATCGATTCAGGAGTTAGCTTGAATATTCTCGAGATCGGCCGCCGCGCCGTCTCGATAGATAGTAGCTTGAGCCACGGAACAAAAGACGTCGTCGAATTTCTCCACAGCGTCGCCGAAGGTTTAGGTTTACACGTCGAGAGTTGGACCGAAACCGTCGCGGGCGTAGAGAACGCCCTGCTGTGGATTACTCCACAGGCAGAGCCTGCGCAAAAAGATTTTCTTCTGGTCAGCCATCTTGATACCGAAGATCCGGGCGAATACATTAAGTGGACGAAAACCGGAGCCAATCCTTTTCACGCGAGTATCGACGGGGAGAATGTTTTCGGACTCGGAACTGCAGACGCAAAGTTCGATTTTGTTGCGAAGTTGGCGGCACTTTCGAAATTTGCCGGTAAGAAATATAAAGATGTTCGACCGGTTCTCGTCGGCACGTTCGGTGCCGAAAATTCACAAGGCATGACGCGTCTGTTGCGTCGGAAGAAATTTAAAGCCAGTGGGGCTCTGATCGGGCGTCCGACTAACATGATGCTTGCAGATCGTGGGCCTGGTTACGCGATGATTGAGATCTCGATTCCGTTTTCTAAAAACGAGCAGGACTACCGCGAGAATCACGACGTCACCGAAAATAGTCACTCGCAAAGTAAAGTTTTTTCGGGCGGAAATAAGCACGGTCTTGAGCCGGGCTTCTACGACAATCCGATCGTTAAAATGCTCGAATATGTTCGCAATCTTCCTGACGGATTTGCGCTGATGTCGGTCGACGGCGGCACATCGCCCGAGACAAATCCCGACATGGCGTTTTTAGAATTGGATTTAGTCGATACGTTTGAGGATTCAATTCTGCCTAAACTCAAATCGGTTTATGAGATTTTGAGAAAATTTTCCGGAGAGTTTCAAAATGTTCGTGCGGAGGCCTTTGATCCTCCTTACTCGACATTTAACATCGGTCAAATTCGTACCTTCGGAGAAATGGTCACGCTTTCAGGGAGTTGTCGGATTGTTCCGACAGTTACGAAGGTGATCTATGATGGATGGCTTGAGCAGTTACGCGGAGATTGCGAAAAAATGGGCGCAAGATTTCAAGTCATTGATTATAAAGTTCCATTTGTCGGATCTGCAGAAACCGTATTGAAAGAAGCTTGCCGCGCTGCGGGGGTTAAGGTGGGACTGCCAGATAAAAATTGCGCTACTTTAACAGCGAGTGAAGCGAGCTTCTTCCAAAGAATACAGTGTGAAGCTTACGTATTTGGTGCGGGGCAAAGTGTCGGCCATACCCATATGGACAACGAGCATATAAATATGAACGACTTAAAGCTTGCCCAAGATTTCTATGGCCACGTTATAGAACGGTTTTGTTTATGAATTTTGTTTTAAGAGGCATCCATCAAGAAGACCTGAATAATGTTATGGCATTGGCGCGGCAGTTTACGCTGCTGAATCTTCCAAACGACCGCAAAGTTATCGCTGATAAAATCGAGCAAAGCATTGCTTCGTTCGCCGGGCAAACGGCAAAGGATGACGGAACCTATCTTTTTGTCGTCGAAGATATTGATCAACACCAGATCGCGGGAAGCTCTCAAATTCTTGCCAAGCACGGAAAACCGGGCGAGCCGACTTACAGCTTTCAGGTTTTAAAAAAAGAGAGATTTAGTAAAGATCTCGGCGTGGGGTTCATACATCAAATCTTAAGAATGAAAATCAATGATAATGGGCCGACAGAACTTGGCGGGCTCGTTGTTGATCGGATGTACCGGAGCCGTCCTGAAAAAGTTGGACGCGTCGCAAGTCTCGGGCGTTTCGTCTATATGGGAATGTGTCTCGATCGTTTTGAGGATTTTGTTTACGCACAAATGGCTCCGCCATTAACGGAAGAAGGCCGAAGCGAATTTTGGGAGGCCCTGGGCCGCCGCTTTACGGGCATGCCCTATCAGGAAGCGGATCTTCTCAGCCAGCAAAATAAAGAGTTTATCCGCAGCCTCTTCCCTGAAGAGGATATATACCTGGCGCTGCTCGATTCGAAAGCGCGCCTTGTTCTCGGCCGCGTCGGGCCCGAGACACAACCCGCACTTCATTTGCTTGAGTCGATAGGGTTTGTTTACACGAACGAAGTGGACCCATTCGATGGCGGCCCGCACGTCGGTTGCAAAACAAAAGATATTTCACTCATTCGCGATGGCCAAATTTTAAAAGTGAGTCAATCAGGCCGCGTCGAGTTCGAAGACTTCGGCATGGTAGGCACCGTTCGAGTTGGGCAATTTCTTGGCGGCGCCACCGCATGCGCGATTGCCGGCAATGAAATTCATTTTCCAGAAAAAACTATGCGCGTGCTAGAGCTTTCTCAAGGAGAAAGTGTCTACTTTACTCCCCTTGCAATGACTACGAATCGAGGACGCACTCATGCCAGATAAGCAAATTCCCGTCGCATTTAAGGGCGATTATATCAACGGCACTTTCGTTTTGCCGGCCCGGCCCGATCTTGAATGGACCATCCAAAGCCCGTCGGATCTTTCTGACATTGTCATGAAAGTTCAAAGTGCAAATGCGAATGTCGAAGAGGCCGTCAAAGCAGCAAAGGCAGCTTATCGTGAATGGTCGCGATGGCCGATGGAAAAACGCAAAGAGATTATTTTAAATTTGAAAAAGATTTTCGCGGCGAAGTCTGAAGAGATGGCCATACTCATTAGTCGCGAGACTGGAAAACCGCTTTGGGAAACAAAGACCGAAGCGGGAGCATTGACCAATAAAATCGACATTACACTCGACCAATCACTCAAGCGTGTAGCCAATGAGCATATTGCGAATGCACTCCCTGGAGTTGAGGGCGTTGTTCGCTATAAGTCTCGTGGAGTCATGGCGGTGATTGGGCCATTTAATTTCCCGGCACATTTGCCCAATGGCCACATTATTCCGGCATTAATCATGGGCAACACGGTTGTTTACAAACCATCTGAGAAAACGGCGGCGGTCGGCCAATTTTACGCTCAGTGTTTTCACGAAGCGGGCTTTCCAGCCGGCGTATTCAACATGGTTCACGGGCAAATTGAAGTCGGTAAACGTCTTGTTCAAA
>JAYTDP010000278.1:0-2492 GCA_043735865.1 Bdellovibrionales bacterium | reverse complement strand
CCGTTGATGTGGATCTGCCCCTCTTTGAGATTACTTTTGGCCGACCACTTCATTCCTTCGCTCGAAATGTGGAGCGCCGTCTCAGTAGGACCAAAAGGTTGAGCCCCCACCCATTCATTGCCTGGCCAAAACTCAAAAGTGGCTTTCGCAACATTTTCTTTTTGTAAAAATTCGATCTGCAGATTGGACAAGTGAAATTTAGGATCGGTCGATTCGCCTTCAAGAACTTTTAAGGTGTCGATACTGAGGTGAGTAAGAAATTTGGTCGTGTTCAGCACTTCCTTATCCCACCGGCGGCGGAAGAAGCTCTCGAGCGACTCGAGCTCGCTCGTCCAATCGGCAGGCTGTGCCGAACAATGATTCGGCATGACCGAAAGCTGCACAAGTCCGCCACGAACATGGCCCAGCTGAATTTTCTTTTCAAGGAGCGACCCAAATTGCACGGGAATGATGACACGATTAATTCTGAGAGTCGACTCGGTCACGCATTTGTCTTTAGCGCTGGCATCGAGGTCCGTCAGTTCAACCGCCAGATGTGGCCGCCAACCGTCCGCCAAGGATAATCGCGCTGATTTAAATTTGAAATTAAATTTTGGCTGCTTCTTTTTGACTACGTCTTCGACCCAACGTGAAATCACTTCCGGCGAAAGAAGAACGCGCACCCCGCCGCCGATAAAGGTCGCGAGGAGTACTCCCAACAGAAAAAGCATGGAACTTCGTTGTGCCGTCATCGATACCCTCTACGGCATTTTGGGCCGTAGAATCAGTTTTGGCATTATTTAAAGAAAAACTTTTTAACTTCGTATTCTTTTTCGCCCTTCGGGCTCTTGAACTCAACGATGTCGCCTTTTTTCTTGCCGATCACCGCTCGTGCGAGGGGCGAAAAGACGGAGATTCGGCCCGCTCTTACATCGGACTCATCTTCACCAACGATTTGGTACGAGATTTCCTCGTTCGTTTCGAGATCTTCTAGAACAATATTGGCGCCGAAAATGACTTTATCGCTTTTAAGAATCGAAATATCGATAACTTCTGCGTTTGCGATTTTCGACTGGATGTCGCCAATACGGGCCTCTACGAATCCTTGTCGTTCTTTCGCCGCGTCGTAATCTGCATTTTCACTGAGGTCGCCGTTTGACCGAGCCTCTTCAATCGCCTTAATAATTGCAGGTCTTTCGTTATGGACGAGGTGCTTCAGCTCCTCTTCAAGACGTAATTTACCTTCAGGGGTCATAGGCTGTTTTTGATCTGACATTGTCACTCCACTTCAAATTGAGAAGGGCAGCATTATTATGTGCTCAAAGAGGTCTAGTCTATCCTTTTGCACTGCGTTGAGTGTTGGTTCAACTGCAGATAATGGGGTTTTAAGCCGAAAATAAAGAGTCAAATAGAGGACTTATGCAAACCATCACGCGAATGAACATCTTAAACGTCAATAGCATCGTGAAGCGAATAAACAAAGCGGACACGATATTACTTTCAACCCACCGGCAGTGCGACGGCGACGGGCTGGGCGCAATACTTGGGCTTTATCATGCCTTAAAAAAAATCGGCAAAAACGTGCGAGTCCTTACCGTCGATGGAGTTCCTCGTAAATACAGTTTTTTAGAACCCGAAAAATATCTCGAAATCTTCGAAGAAATTAAAACGCCTATCGAGCCGACTCAACTCGCGATGATTTTTGATACGAACGATCGGCGACTCATCGAGCCCCTGTATACGGCGCTAGAAGATAAGTGCGATGAAATTTTATTTATCGATCACCATCCAATTCTAAACGAGGGCCCGGAGCCGACCGCTGGATCTTTCATCGATACGACAGCCGCTTCAACCGGCGAGATCGCTTACTTTATTATAAAAGAACTCGGAATTAGATTAGACGAAAAAGTGGCGCGCGCTTTATATACCTCTTTAGCTTTCGACACTCAGATTTTTCGCTACGTTAAAAATTCTCCCAACTCGCATTTGATATGTGCGGAACTCCTTCAGTTTGAGCGTCACGCCGAACGTATTCACCGATCTCTGTTTGCGAATTACACTCGAAAGAAAATTACGTACTTAGGAAAAGTTTTGAGCGAAGTTGAATACTTGGCACAAGATCGCGTTGCCATTTTGTGTTTGTCTCTTAAAGATCTTCAGGATCACGCATTGGACATGGATGATTCGCGTGATGTCATCGACATGATCATGAACGTAAATTCTGTCGAATGTGCTGCATTGTTTCGCGAGGAGGCACCCGGAGTTTATCGCATGAGCTTGCGGTCAAAGGGTCACCTCGAGGTTTTGAATATTGCAGAAGGTGTCGGTGGCGGCGGTCATCTATATGCAGCCGGTGCCGAAATCAAAGGCGTCTTCAGTGACATTCGTAAAAAAGTCGTCGATCTACTTTTAGCTCGGCTTGATAAGCGCTGATGGGGAAAGTCGCTGGCTCTTATTCGTCGAGGCGCGCCGCCTGCCCGCCTGGCACGGTCTGCGTTTGTAACCAAGTTTCA
>JAYTDP010000277.1:0-5035 GCA_043735865.1 Bdellovibrionales bacterium | reverse complement strand
AACAGACGAATGTTTCGCGCGAAGGTGCTAACCGAGAGAACCAGAATGAAAATAATTAAGAATGTCGCTCGCACCTCCCAGTTGTAATTGATTTTTGGGTAGTTTTCGACGCTCTTGTAAAAACGTTAGGCTTGTCTATTCGTTAGACAGCACTACGTTCTATTTATTGCCAAACTCGCGATTAATCCTATCGACGTCCTTTTGACTCAAAGTTTTTGAAGGCTGAATAGTTTGATCCGCGCGACGCGACTGAATCGTCGGCTGCCCGTCTTTCGAAAATGCCGTCGCCGGATACATCATGATCGAACCATAATCAAAATCTGAAAGTTCAGTTACGCTCATGAAATCATCGGGGAGTTTTTCAAAGTTGAATCGAAACTCTGGCTTGATATTATCATTCAGCACTTCCACATAAGAATCGCGATCGGTGCGGCTTTGCTCGTGCACAAAACCGAGAGCATGCATAATCTCATGTGCGACCGAATCGGCCTCGCAATTTGGCGCGATCCAAATGGGTTGTTTGCCTTTTACTTTGCCGATATAGGACTTGCACTGGCCAGTGCCGGGGATAAACACGAGCGCATCTTCTTGATCGGTGAAGGGAATGAATTTCACGGCCGTGCCCTCGAACATCTGAATCGCCTGCTGAATTCTCTCGGGGCGCGGGATATTTGGATCGATTGCGATCGCAATTTCATTACGCTTCCACGGATAAACTTTTGGCAGCATCACTTTGCCCGATGGCGGCGCGCCTGTGATTTGTCCGACAACCATGTCGCCGTGAACCACGGCAACTCCGTCTTCAATTACAAACTGGGCGGCACGTTCCGAATTCGAATCGGAGGCGAGTTCTATTTTCGGATATACCTTGGTAGGTACCATAGATGGAGTTGCACGAATTCGTCGGTCACGAGGTTCGTGCATTTGTGATTGCGGATTAAAAATAGGACTTGTGGAGGTTCTATTTTTCGACGATTCGCTCGCAACCGGATGTTTTCTCTGTGAGAGAAGACTTATGATTGCGAGCGCAACGATCAAAATGACAAAAACAAAACGCATTCAAATATTAAAATCCGACACCAAGATGGGCCTTGAAGTACGATCCACTAAAATCGAGTTTCTTGACAGCCAGACCATTATTAGTAATAGCCGCCCCGTTGATATCTGTCAGCTTGTCGAAAACCAAAGACATATAGCCAACCTCGGCGCCAAGCCGTAGCATTCCAAACTTAAGACCGGCCTCCGCGCCGATTGAGTAACTCGAGTCACCCTTCGACTTAAAAACGTCAGGGTCGGTTGGAATAGCAAAATGTAAATCATGTGATAAGCCATAAGTTGCGATTGGCCCGACGTAAAACAAAGTATCGATTATTCGATAATTTACTACCAGCGCCACGCGCTTGATTACGTAATCGATTTTATTTCCAAGATAGGTGTCTTTGTCGCCCGTTGCTTCGTATCTAAGGCCAAAACCGAAAGGAATCGCAGGCAACATCGCTATAGCATCGATACCAATATATGTTTGTGAATCAATCTTCGGCCCATCTTGAAAATTAAAGTAAGCCTTATTGTAGTCGCTCGGTTTGCCACTAGTTGTGCCGTAGTTAAGACGAACATCTCCAATTAAAGCATGCGCATTCGAAATACCTAAAACTGAAACACATATTAAGACTAGCGAACGAAAGGTCCTGATCATAAACACCTCATTTGTAACTTAATGGTACCGGCAGTTTTAAAGTAAGACGAGTCGAGTTCATTCGTAAATAATTTGAAGGAAAAGGCAAAAAAATCCCGAGCTCTCGGAGGGGCCTCAAGCTCGGGTAGGTCAAATCAGCGGATGTTGCTTTATGGGGAGGGGAGCAACACCCGGCCGTTATGATTCAAAATAAATTAGTAGCCCATTGAGATAGCCGGTGTTCCCTGACTATTTGCCTGGACCATCATTTTCACGCTCAAGAATCCACCTGGGGCACCTTGAACTTTAGAGAAGTCGACATCGACCGAGAATTTTCCGTCGCCAGAAATCACAGTGTAAGTACCGACATCAATCAATGAGTGAGCTTTTAATTGTTCTTTCACTGCGCCGAGTGGAACAGTCAAAGTGTAGATGCCGCCAAGAACGGCTGCGCACATTCCTTGTGGGCGATTTGCTATAACTTGAACGACTACTTTGCCGCCGATCACAGCGACGTCATATTGAGCGCCGTTTGTGCAAATATTTGGATAACGTCCTTGAATTTGAATGTTCTCGAGATCTGCAGAAAGTGTGTATCGTGCTCCGAGAAGTTCAACTTTGTTGGATTCAATTCCTTCAGCGCGAGCAAAAATTGAGATTGTGAAGACAGCTGCGATGTAGAGTGCGATAAGTGCTTTTTTCATTTGTAACCCCCGTTACTTGAGTTCTCTTAGAGCAATTGCAGTGCCAAGACCTTTGCCTCGCCAGGTGTAACTTATTGATTTTAAAGGCTTTTTACGCGATGCGCCACCGACCTATGTGGTTCACTTATGGGTGCCATAAATATCTATGAAATTATTTTACGCAATAATTTCAAGAGGTTAAGATATTTCAGATCCAAAATGGGTCTCGGCACCAGAATGGAACCGCTGAATTGAGTAAGTCATCTAAGAAATGGATCATCAAATATAAAGATGGAATCGTCCGAGGCCCGTACGAAACCGAGCTTATATTAGAGAAAATCAAAGCTGGGGAATTAAGTGGAGAGGAAATGATCTCTCTATTTCCTCATTCCGATTGGCACAGCATTTCTAGCGATCCGCAATTCTACGATAAGCTGCTCGAATTTTTAGAGAGTGATCAAATCGACGAAAGGGAGTTTTCAAAAAGATCGGCCTCTCGTAAGCCGCTGTCAGATATCGATGATGAGCTCGACGATGACTTTGCTTTTTCAAGTTCGCAATCGAAGTCAAAAAAAGAGCCATACCAACCGCCACCAAAATCTCGTGCTGAAAAAGTAAGTTCTAATTATGAGCCGCCGCCGGTTGAGCAAAGCAGCAAAGAAACACTAGAGCCGGAATCGGAACCAGCCGAAGAACAACCTGTCATTGAGTTAAAGAAAAAGAAAAAAGTTGTTCGAAAAGCGAAAGTTAAAAAATCTCTGATGCCGGTTCTACTTGCAACAGCGGCTCTGTTCGCAGCGGTGTACTGGGTGTTCGACAATTCTGAAATGTCGTCGGATCGTATCCATTTAATTGTACCTCAAAAAGGCGGTACAGCTTTAACCGCGCAACAAGCACAAAGTGTACTTAAAGAAGCGACGGCCTATTTTTCACGCGACACTTATTCGAATTATCTAAGAGCGCAGAATTCTTTCGTGCAGGCATACGAAGGAGATTCGAAAAGCCTTGGAGCCCTTGGCTTTCTTTGCATGACCTATTACGAACTCTGGCCGTTTACCTACCAAGATTCGCAGGATTTCCAGGCCGTAACGACAGTCACTCAGTGGGCAAGCCAGGTCGATCCAGCCAGTCAAGAAGCGGCGACTTGTCGCATGGTCGACTTTTTTATACGCGGACGCTACTCGGAAGCGCGCAGTATTGTGGAGACAGCACTAGAAACTCATTCGAACTCACAATCGAACCCGGTCGCTTTTTACTATTTCAAAACTTTGCTTTTAGATTCCGGACGCGAAAGAGAATCGGCACTGAACTATGCGCGATCTGCACAACAGATGTGGCCACAATGGCTTCGACTTTTCAGCCTTGAAGCTTCAGTCTTAAACGGCCTTGGTAAATACGATGAGGCGTCAAAGCGATATCGCGAAATTTTAAAAGCGAATCCGGGACACGCAACAGCAACAATTGAACTTGGGATTTTAGAATATCGGTTTTTTAAAAATAGCCCGCAGGCGCTTTCACTCCTTTCGAAAGGATTGGGAAGTTCTGATAAAGTCGCAATCGACGTCGCGTCTCGAGGATACCTGGCAATAGCTGAGATGAGGCTCGAACAAGGGGACCGCACGAAAGCACTCAAAGCGGCTCAACAGGCGTACGCACTCAATCCGACAAACTCGCGGGCTAAAGCCATTATCGTTCAGCTTGGTGGCGTAGGAAAACTTCGTGAAATAAAAGCGAATGACTCGCAGCTTGTGTACGAAGGTGATCAGCTCGTACGCGAAGGGGATTGCAGCTCAGCCCAAGCCCATTACAAGGCCGCATTCGAAGTGAATCCGAAAAATGCGTGGTCTGCGATTAAAGCATCTGAATGTTTGTGGAAGATGAGTCTCACCAGCGAGTCGATCGATTGGTTGAATAAAGCCATTCGCGCCGATCCGGAAATGATTGATTCTTATATTTTGCTCGCAGACTTTTACGGACGTCGATACAACTTCGGCGCCGCCTCACAAGTATTGGCCAAAGCAAATCAAATTCAAGCAAGGAACTATAAGGTCTTTCGCGGATTCGCATTGATTGAATTGCGCCGTAAAAATCCGGAGGGCGCAGTTCAGAGTTCGGAAAAAGCGATTCAACTGTATGAAGCCGATGTGGAGTCTTACATCATCAATGCCAGGGCCCACATCGAGCTAAAACAAAATGCGAAGGCGTTTTCATCGGCGAGTAAAGCCACTGAATTGGATATCAATAATCGAGACGCGCAAATTGTTTACGCCGAAGCACTCGTCGGCGTACAAGGCGTAACGGCGGCGGTCGAGCATTTAAATAAATTGGTGTCAGTGTATCCGTTGATTATCGAATATCGAATTGCTCTCGGTGATCTCTATTTCAGAGATCAAAGCTATGGCTCCGCCGAAACCGTTTATGAACAAGTGACACGCATTGATCCGAAATCAAAAGAAGCATTTTTAAAACTAGGACAGGCACGGCAAGTCCAAGCAAAATATGATCCTGCGCTCGATGCGTACCTTCATGCCGCCGAACTTGATCCAGCAGATGTTGAAGCGCTAGTAAAAGCGGGACTCCTCTATCTCGAAATAAAAAAACCTGTTGAGGGCCAACAACAATTCATTCGCGCTCAAAAGATCAGTCAGGATTACCCGCTTCTCAATTATTTTATTGG
>JAYTDP010000276.1:0-8301 GCA_043735865.1 Bdellovibrionales bacterium | reverse complement strand
TGGCCGAGCGACTCGTATCAATGGGGCGAGAAAATTAAGCGTACGGACTCGGCCCGGGTGTCGGCGTGCAAATTCGGCAGCTATTGCAGTTCCGAAGGAGATCGAAGCCAAGTCAATTGGGTCTGTAATTCGCAAACCTTCGAGTAGATCCTCAAGGTCGTCAGTTAAATTCAGGTAAGTAAAGCGAACGAGGTCCAGACCCATTTGCCGGGCCTTCTCTTCACTCTGATGTTGGGCACGGTGGGCATAGACGACAACGCTATACCCAGCTTTGTTTAATTCTTTCGCAAATTTTTCGTAATGACTGAGTTCATAAACTAGTCCATTTGGAATAACGATGACACTTTTAGGGTTACGAATCCGGTAGAATTTGTAGTAGATCGGTAAACCATCACGTTGAAAAACGAAGCCGCTTTTGACTCGAGGCTGTCTCCCGCCGAGTACTGAATCGCATTTGCTTTCGCCACTGAATCCCGCAAAAGCCGACGTCGCAAACAGGCAGAATAGTAGAGGTAAAAACCAAATTTTCGGCATGAGGCGAAAGTATCGCCGATCCGCCGCTTTTTAGCCACCTTCTGCCCGAGAGAATGTATTTAATATTAAAAAATACTGCTCAAAACGAGTCCGATCCCGACCAGAGAAATTGTCCATACGAGAGTGCGAACTACAGTCACATTAAATATGTAGAGCGGAAGGTAGACGACACGCGCGCCGATGTACAATTGTGCGCCGAGCTCGGAGAGAGACGACGCCGTTCCGAGGATTTTGACTCCAAGGACCGCTGCCGCAAAAAACGGAAAAGTCTCTAGAAAATTTTTTGCGGCTCGACTGAGACGACCCGGAATTCCATCAAGCTCAGGCACTTTTGTGTCACGCGACGAGAGGTTCCACTTAATTCCGTACCGAGACACTGCGGCTTGAGTCGCGATGAGAAGATGCAAAATACCCAAGATGACTGCGAATCCAAGAATTTTAATTTCCATAGTTCCTCCAATTGAAAAAACTTAGGCTCTATTCTACACCTGAGCAACCCGTGACAATGTATGGTATGACCTTTCGCATGACGAACAACGATGTCCTGCGAAGCCTCCGATTCATGCTCAACACTCACAATGCGAAAATTGTCGAGATCTGCAAACTTGCCGACTTTACCGTGAAAGAAGCCGACGTCTTCGCTTATATGAAAGATGACGAGGACCCTGAGTACCGTCCGTGCCCCGACGCCGTACTCGCGAATGCCTTGGATGGATTGATTATCTTAAATCGTGGCAAAGATGAATCGCGTCCGCGTCCGCCGCTCGAACTGCCAATGACGAATAACCAGGTGTTAAAAAAACTGCGCGTGGCTTTTCAGCTGAAAGAAGAAGACATGCTTCGTTTGATCGGCTCGTCTGGATTGCCGTTTACGAAAGCTGAGCTTTCGGCACTAGTCCGAGCAAAAGATCATCGCAACTTTCGCCCCGCCGGCGATCAGGTCTTGCGCAATTTTCTGAAGGGCCTGACGGCCCACGTTCAGAAAAAATAAGTTTACTTGCAAGGTTCGACGGTTAACGTGATGGGCGGCTGTACTCCAGCACTTGAATCATAATCCGTAATTTGTTGGTAAATGACTGTCCCTTTCGCGCCGCCTAGGTCACATTTTTTCACCTCAAAGTAACCATGTTCACCGTCAGAGTAAGCTTCGATTTGGTCGTCGGCAGCCGCGTCGAATAATCTGCAGACGTCTTTCACTTGGCCGACGTAGCAAACTGAATCCGGACTTTGAAATCCATTTTCCCAAAACCCGTTACGCGTTTGGACAGTGCCGTTGATAGTTTCAGACGAACGTAAATATGTTTTAGCTGGGGCGGCCATTGCGAAAGTGCTGACGAGAGCAGAAAGAGCGAAAATTATTTTTGTCATAGGGACTCCTTGTGTGCGTAAACTATTCCGAACCTAAACCTTTGGTTAGTATTTTTCGGGCAAGGAGCAGTTTCGGTAATTAATACTGGAGCTACATTTGCTCTACTATTCGTGAGCAACCAAGGAGCCCAATTAATGAGACCCCACGCCTTTAAAGTGTCGATTTTCTTTACAGCGTTAGCGCTTTTAGGTTTGCTTACTGCAGCTCCGGCCCAGGCCGACTGGTTTGGCTTTTCGAACCCATTCTCCTCGGTAAAGACACCCGACCCGCTTGCTCAATTTGTGTGTTTTGAAGGGCAATTCCCTCAATATCCTGAGACCGGATATATCGACACTTCTAAAATTTATCCCGGCGATGACTCCCCTTACATGAAGGGAATGACCAACATGATCGTGGGTAAGGTCGTAAAATTTGATGGATCTGACACCTGCTACGACTATTTGACTGTCCGTGTGGGAAATGAAATCCGCCACGTTCAGCGCATGTCGGCGCTTTCAAGCCTAGCTTGCCATACAATCAGCCACCGCGTTTCGGGTTCGTACGGCGACCGCGTTCACTTTTTGTCGTCAAAAGTCGTCGGCAATAATGAAGAAACGGCATTTTATATTCGGGCATATCCGGTCACTACCGCAAAGCGCGGTATGCACGTCGCAACTCTCGATAACCGAATTCAAGGGCAAGTCCAATATTCTTGCGGAAATTTCGTGAGCGTCAAAGGTGTGTTCTACAGTACCGATTTAGTCCAAATGTTCCCGTAAGGGGAAGTTGGTGCCCACTAACCGGCTGGTTCTGGCGACCGAGGCAAGTCACTAAAATCAATTTACATGTTTAAAGACGACGTTGTATCGCTTGGCGATAGCCAACGATGACTGGCGAGTCTTTGAACATGTAAATTGATTTTAGTGAGTTGGTGCGGCCGGCAGGAGTCGAACCTGCGACCACTTGATTCGAAGTCAAGTACTCTATCCAGCTGAGCTACGGCCGCACATTTTAGTTTTCAAAAATCAAATTCTGAGGACGCTTCTGACCCTTTTGGTGCGACGAAGTGACAACGGTGTGAATGTTTCCTCGCACTGTGAAATCTCCGACCACTTCAATTTCATGTGGATCAAGTAGCGCCACCATATCGTCTAAGATTCGGTTGGTCACGTCTTCATGAAAGACTTTTTCATTTCGAAAACCATTGATGTAGAGTTTCAAAGATTTAAGCTCCACGCAAAACTGATCAGGAACGTATTTAATTTTAATTGTCGCAAAATCAGGGAAGCCGCTTCGCGGACATACGCACGTAAACTCCGGGCAGGAAAACTCGACTAGATAACGACGTGCCAATGTGCGGTTCGGGAAGCGCTCGAGATTGTTTTTTTCGATGGCAACCTCGCCGTAGAGCTTTTCGCTCGATTTTGTAGCCTTTGTGGAGCCAGACGAGACTGACAATTTATTTAACACCTTGGACTTCGACACAGTTTTTGACTCGCCCTGTTTGAATTTGCGAAAATGAATGCCACACTTAATATCTGCAGCCATAACGACGTGTCTTCTTAAACATTCTCGCTCGTTTCGTCTATATTGCGCTGCATAACAACGAACTTTTAAACGAGAAAGGTCCTTCGAAATCATGTTTAAATTGCCCATGACCAAACTGACTCTCTTCACATTTGCATTACTTGCAGGCTGCGCAACTCCAACAAAAACTCTCCCATGCGCGAGTACGGATTGGTACGAAATTGGCCGACAACATGGATCGCGCGGACTCGCCAGCGCAACACAAGATCCGATTGGCAAAAGCTGCCAAGCTCATGAGCAGAAGCTCGATGCGCGCTCGCTATACGAAAGTGGCCTGAGCCTTGGTATTTCAGAATATTGTACTGAAGCAAATGGATTTCAGCTGGGTCGCACGAACGCGAAATATGAAGGCGCATGCCCGCAAGTTCTCGAAGAAAGTTTCTTACGTGGATATAAGAAGGGCCAGCAGGCCATTCAAATTGGAAATGAAAAACAGCGCATAAGATCTAAAATTCAGTCTGTCGAAATTAATTTACAGAAAGCTCAAAGCTTGGCACTTCGTGGCCTTCTAAAAGCCGAGCAGATCACATTGACCGGTGAAGACAAACAATTAGACGGTGAGCTGACAGCGCTTAAACGTTCAACCGAGATCGAATAATTTTTTCGGCGCTGTCGAGCGTGCGCAAATAATATTGCGCACGGAGATGCTCTTTCTCGTCAGTCGACAAATCCCCGCTTTTACCCAGCTTAATCGTCCTCTCACGATGAACGTGATAGAAAAGAATCGAAGCCGCAACCGAGATATTAAAACTCTGAGTAAAGCCTGACATCGGAATCGCTGCACGTACATCGGCGAGCGCAATCGCTTCTGCCGAGACTCCATCTTTTTCATTACCTAGAATAATCGCGGTCGGCTTCGAAAAATCAACCGACTCAATCGGACTCGCCTCGTTTAAAGTTGTGGCGACAAGTTGATAACCCTTCGCCTTCAGTTCCTTCAAAGCCGAAACATTATCGTAGGAACGATAGATATCGAGCCACTTCTCGCTGCCTTTTGAAACCCGCTCGGACTTTTTATATTTTTGCTCGGGTCGCTCAAGAATATGGACAGGCAAAAAGCCAAAACTCTCGGCAGATCGCATAACAGCATTGATGTTTCCGATGTCGCAAAGATGTTCGGCGATGACAGCAACATTGAAGGTGCGACCATCCAAGACGCTTTCGATTCGCGCTCGGCGCTCATCTGTTATGACGGGCGCCAAAGTTTTTACGATTTCCTCTGGCGAAAGAAAGACTTTATCGCCCGATGCGCGCCGGCCGAGTTCATACCGCCCCTCGCGCTGAAGTCTGTTTTTAAAATCGAGAGCGAAGGAATAACGTGAAACGCCCATCAGTCTTTGAAGTAAGCGCCGATATTATCGAGCTGAAACTGCGGAAGTGAGAACGAAGCCGTGTGCAAGGCTTCATTGTAATATTTAAACTGAAGGCCCGACTCTTTCACCTTTGCCGGTTTAAAATCGCGAACAGGATGGAGCGTTTTTGAGGCCACGCTGAATGACCATAATCCACCAGGATAGGTCAGATTTGAAAAATTCAAATAACGCACGATCGGAAAAATTCCGTTTAGAATCTTGACCATCGAAGCTTGAGTGTCGGCATTGTAAAATGGCGATTCACCCTGGCTCACGACAATGCCGTCGGCATTCAGGCATTTGTTGATGTCCTGATAAAATTCGGGGCCGAAGAGTGGTTGCGCAGGCCCGATCGGATCAGTTGAGTCAACAATGACGACGTCGTATTTATTTTTCGTTTCATTTACAAATTTGACACCGTCTTCGATAAAGAGTTCGAAGCGCGGGTCTTCTTTCATACCAATTGCCGTTTGCGGGATAAATTCGCGGCACGCCTGCACCACCATGTCGTCGATTTCGACCATGTCGACTTTTTCGACCGAATTGTGACGGAGCACTTCGCGGGCGGTGCCACCGTCTCCTCCGCCAATGACTAAAACTCGGCGAGGATTTGGATGAACGAAGAGCATCGGATGAGTGATCATATCGTGATAAACAAATTCATCGCGCTCGGTGATCATAACCAGATCATCATTTAGCAACATTCTTCCGTGGCCCGATGTCTGAACGACTTCGACTTTTTGAAATGAACTTTTACCACTGAAAAGCACTTTGCCGATCGTTTCAAAACGGATGGCAAACCCGTTCGGATTTTTTTCTTCAGCGAACTGTTTCATCGTATCTCCAATTCAAATGCGGAATGGCAGGCAATCTGATTTTGCGAAAAATGGCCGTATTGAACGGTGTAGCCGCAAGCAAAAGTGTGCTGCACTTGACTCCGTCGTTCATAGCTCGCCATATCGAAAATTTCTTTGACGTTATGAGTTTCAAAAAAGACGACGTCGAAAGACCGCGGCCTAAATGCTTCAATAACTGCACTCAAGACTTTTTGCGCTTGCCCGCCGTCAACCATATTGGTTTCAAAGCTCACATAGGGGCTAATGTCTTGGGGAGTGACGTGAATCGTAAAGTAATAGTTGTCCTTCAACGCATTGAGCGAATACCCGATCGGTTCGAAGGCGAAGTCATCGACCTTAAATCCGTCGAGAATTTCATGAACTTTTGTGAGCTCGCGAATGCGTTCTTTTTTGAGGCCAGGAGTATTGAAAACATCTTTGGCAACACCTTGAAGGTCGTACATGAGAATTTCTAAAGTACGGTCATTCGCGTCTGGCTTGTAATGGCCTTTCGAGTGAAACATAAAGAGATGGTGTTCGTCGGCATTGCCTAAGCGAAACGCCTGACCCGGGATCATATTATTAATCAGTTTCACATCGTCGTAAAAATCACTCTTCTGCATTTGCGGGAAGTACTCATTTTTACGTTCGTAGATGAGACATTCGACGTCGTCGACCGATAAAAATTCGAAAGTTTTCTGAGCAGCTTCGACGAGCGTGGTGGTTCCGCACGTAATCATACAAAAACGGTTGTTCCAAACAAACAAACTCGACTCGGACAGCAAATAGGCATCGCAATCGCTCGAAGAAATGTGCGACAAAATCTGCGCGCGACTGGCCGCCACGATGGCTTCCCAACGTTCGCGAGGCCATTCGCGTAGAGATTTGTATCCCTCACGGACTACGACTTCTAATTTTTTCTCTGAACCTTCAAATGCCACCGACATAAGCGGCGTTTATAGGGGAATTTAAGAAAATTGAAAAGGAATTTCGGCCCGCTCAGAAATTGAAAATTAGAAATGAACTTTAAAAGGCCCTAAAATGCTCATAACAGAAGATTTGGATTTTTTTGAAGATCATTGGTGATATTTTTTTGATGAGCCTCGAGAGTTCCGCCGCCGATTTCGAGGAGTTTCGCGTCTCTCCAAAGGCGTTCAACCACGTATTCTCCGACATAACCGTAACCGCCCAAAACTTGAATCGCGCGATCCGCGATATTTTTTGCGGCTGTCGAAGCAAATAGTTTTACTGCGTCTGAATCGAGTCGCTGTCCGCCTTGATTTAAATTATGGCGTCGGGCCGTATTGTAAACGTAAGTGCGGGCGGCCATGTAGTCCGCATATGAATCGCCGATATATTTTTGGATCTGGCCAAAAGCAGAAAGCGGTTTACCGAAAGCCTCGCGTTCCGCTGCATACCGAACCATGATTTGCATCGACCGGCGGGCGATACCGAGTGACATCGCCGCCAGAGTGAGCCGTTCAACCTCGAGATTTCTCATCATATGGTGGAGAGAATCGCCTTCCGCACCAATCAGGCTTGATACCGGCACTTCGCAATCGGCAAAAACAAGTTCAGCCGTATTCGAAGCGCGCATGCCGGTTTTATCTTTTATTTTTTGTCCGACCGAATATCCCTTCATCCCTTTATCCACAAGAAATGTGGATATCTGCGGACGACCGTTCTTTTCTCCTGAGCGAGCATAAACTAAGGCGATATCGGCAGGCGTTCCATCATCGTCAATGCATCCATTTGTGATCCACATTTTACGACCGTTTAAAATGTACTTGTCACCTTTCTTAACAGCGGTGGTTTTCATGCCGAGCACGTCGGTTCCCACGTCGGGTTCGGACATGGCCATGCAACCGACCCACTCCCCAGTCGCCATTTTGGGCAGGAAGTGTTTCTTCTGCGCATCATCGGCGTTAACGGCAATATTATTCACGCAAAGCATAGAATGAGCCAAATAGGCGAGCGCAAAGCCCGGATCGCTTGCCGAAATCTCCTCGTGTACAATAACAGCAGACAACGCGTCCATGCCGGAACCGCCAAAAGCCTCTGGTACGGTGATACCTAAAAGACCAAGCTCGCCAAGCTTTCGAAAAAGTGGCAGGTTAAACTTTTCTTTGCGGTCAAATTCGTGTGCTTGTGGTTCAATTTCACTTGCCGTAAAAGCGCGAACTGTCTCGCGAAGCATTTTATGTTCGTCGGTTGGGTTAAAGAGATCGAGATTTCTTAAGTCGTCAAGCATGTGCAAAAGGATACTGATAATGAAGAAGCCTGTCTATTTCGATTACAATGCAGCAACGCCGGTAGACCCTCGTGTGCTGGAAGCGATGCTGCCATTTTTAAAAGAAGATTTTGGGAACCCCTCTAGCGTCAACCATAGTTACGGCTGGGACGCCGACAACGCGTGCAAAAAGGCTCGCGGACAGGTCGCCGCACTTTTAGGTTCTGAACAAAAAGAAGTTTATTTTACCTCAGGTGCGACGGAATCAAATAATCTCGTGATTCAAGGTGTGACCCGCCTCCACGGTTTGAAAAATGAAAAAGTGCATATCGTGACAACGGCGGTCGAGCACAAAGCGGTTATCGACGTCGCTCTGCAAATGAAAACGAATGGTGCAGAAGTCACAATACTTGA
>JAYTDP010000275.1:0-1674 GCA_043735865.1 Bdellovibrionales bacterium | reverse complement strand
GCTGATTCAAGCGTTTGTAAAATACGTTTCACGCGCTTCTGAAAAAAATTGTAAGCGACGACAGCCGGGATCGCCACAATCAAACCGATCGCGGTTGCGACGAGAGCTTCGGATATCCCAACCATAACCGCCGTAATCTCACCTTGAGAAGTGGCCAAGGCACGGAATGCCTCCATGATGCCGAAAACAGTTCCAAGTAGACCGATAAAAGGCGCATTCGAGCCGACTGTCGCCAAAAAATTCAGGTATCGTTCGAGATGGGGCCGCTCGTTTAAAGCATAAGAATTAAAAATTTCTTCGAGACCTTTTGCCCCGTGCTCTTTCGAATGGCGTAAACCATAAGCGACGGCTTTACCGACGAAAGAATCTTTGTCGGGATTATAAGAGTCAAAATTTTTGATCGAATTGCTTTGGAGTGTCTCTTGAAGCTGTCGAGTGACTTCTTCGCTTTTTGCTAGGACACGGCCGAGAGTACGCGCACGATCGAGAATGGAGGCGATGCTAAAAATACTCAAAATAATGAGAAGATAGAGAGTGAAGTCGTGGCCGTAAGCTGCAATGACGAAAAACTTTTGAGAGAGCATCGAAATCTCCTTGAGACGCCAAGTCGGTCTTTAATTATCTCTGGTCGAAAAAGAGATGGTCAAGCTATCATGCAACTACGATGCGTTTCGTACTTTTGATAATGGGAGTTACAGGTCTTTTATCCGGCTGCGTGTTTAAAGCACCTGGGCGCAGTCACGTCATCGTCATAGCGGTTGAGGGTTTAGGCTTCGATACTTTTTCCTGCGGAACTTCTGGAAGCGAGCTCTCCGACGGATTCAGCAAATTCTGTGCGGAATCGATTCGTTTCACTCACGCCTATGCTCCGTCTACGATGTCCCAAGCTAACCTTGCGTCGGTCTTGACAGGACAAACCCCAAGCCAGCATGGGCTTCTTCATAACGGTCCACTCTATCTGTCTGAGTCAATCGAGAGTATTCCGGAAACGGCGGTCATGCGAGGTTATCGAACCGCCTTTATTTCGGGTGGGCCCCCAATCTGGAGAAAATCTGGACTGGACCAGGGCTTCGAAGTTTTCGACGACAATATCCCCATTAATCTTTCCTACCTGTATCGTTCCGCAAGTGAAAATTTCTCGATCCTTTTCAAATGGATGGATCGTGAAATTGGCAATGAACCGATGTTCGCATTTTTGTTTTTGCCGGATTTACAGTTTCCTTTAGCGAGAACAGTGACTGACATTGGCGAAGAGCGGGCACTGAGCGAAGACAGCCAAATGGCCGAGATCAGCGAATCACTTTCGGGATTTATCGACGAGATGAAAGCTCGACAGATTTGGGATAGCAGTAACGTCTTTCTAATTGGAACAAATGGAAGAATCAATTCGAACCGCGGCGACGAAATTCGTCCGCTCAATCTACACAGTGAAAATGTCCAAGTCGTTTTGATGGTGAAGCCCGCAAGACGTGAGAGAGAAGAATCGCGAGAGTGGTCGATCGACGCGAACGTTTCTCTCGTTGATGTCGGAGCCACATTAAAAGATCTCATTGGCGATCCCGGACCAAGAACCGTTGAGGCGACAAGCCTCATCAGCGCACTTGAGCGGCCGACAGTCACTTGGCCAAAAGATCGAGTGCTGATGACCGAGTCCGCTTGGCCCGTCTGGCGGGG
>JAYTDP010000274.1:0-6691 GCA_043735865.1 Bdellovibrionales bacterium | reverse complement strand
GGTACCCGCTATAAGTATCTTTACGATTTATCGAAACCAACCAAAGAAGAGCCGGCCCTAACAGTCGTCTAAAAACGAATTAATTTTTCGAATGGTAATCGACGAATTTATCGAGGAGCCCGTTTAGGCGGGATCCCATCTTCGGGTCTTTTAGGTCGCCTTTGTCATCGAATGCTTCGTGAGCCTTGCCGAGATTCAAATGTTCGGGCCATACAAACGCGGATAGTTTATCGAGTGGCTGACGCGAATGGAGAGTGCTACGAATTCCACCAAACTCGCCCGGAGATGCGGCCATCAATAGGACCGGCTTACCTAACCATGCATGTGGATTTGGCCGAGAAAGCCAATCAATAACATTTTTTAGTAAAGGCGGGATGCTTCCGTTATATTCGGGAGTTGAAATCACAACCGCATCGACGCTTTTTACAAGCTCCACGAACTTCACTACATTCGCCGGGAGACCGTTGTCTTCAAGATCTTCATTCATAATCGGCATGTCGTAGTCATTCAACTCGACAAGTTTAGGCTCGACACCGGATTTCGTTTTTAAATATTTTTCGACATTTCGGACGAGTTTTTTATTAAAGCTTTGTTTTCTAAGAGAGGCTGCGAAGATGAGTATTTTCATGCTCCTCGTTTACTGCCGCACCCTTCGTCGGGTCAACAAGCGGTGAACTAAGACAGCTCCTTGGCCTGTGCGTAAACAACGAGTTCCTTGCCGGCTCGGGGCGCAATCGACTTACGCCATCGGGTCCAATACAGAGAATGAAATTTGCCTTTAAAAAATTCTCGCAGCTCCCATTCGGTCATGCCAAAAGGAGGTCCGCATTTAGGATTCAAAATCATAAAGATTCCGAGGATGTGGCCACCCGGACTTAAGAGTTGGCGATAGATCCGAACGACGTCGCGTCGTTCGTCAGGATGTATGGCGCTCATAAAAGTGTGATCGAAAACAATGTCGAATTGACCCTTCATGGACTCTGGGAGATCGAAGAAGTCTGCTTTCTTGAATTGCAGATTTTTAATTGAGCCGTAATTTTTTGCCGCGCGCGCGAGTGCCTCGTCACTGAAATCAATTGCCGTCACGTGATGACCTTGCTGCGCGAAGAATGCGGCGTCATGACCAGAGCCGCAGCCCAAAACTAACAGGCGAGCTTTATTTAATTTTAACTGGCTCGAGATATCTCTGAGCGCCGAAGCAGGTTCTTGAAGTTCCCATCCCGGTTTTGACGAGTCGTCTTTCCAATTGGCATAGAGCTGAGACCAGAAATCCGGGTCGTCGACTTCCTCGTCGCTCGAGTACCAAGGCTTTACCGGAAACGTTTTGCCTGAGATCGTAATCGAATCGTCATCGAAACTTTCAGCCAGCTCGAATAAATCCGCTTGGGCCGATCGTGCAAGAACATAAGGGACGATCGCACCCGTAGACAAAGTGAAATAGCCACGGAAGCGGTCCCATTCGTCGACATGTAAATGCGAAAGGTCGAGAGGGCCCTTAACCCCGTACGGAAATTCGAGGTCGAGGCCGGTGCCGCTCCATTCCTTCATGATATGTCGGGCGACGAGAGGTTCGCTAAAGGCCTCAACAATCACTTTTTCACCGTCTGACTCAGTCAAGAGCGCGCGATTGTCGTAATGGAGTTTATTAAGGAGGCCCGCGCCGAAAGCTTCATCGGTGTAACGAGTGCCGGCGTTCAAAAAAAAGCCCTCTTCATCGATTTGAATATAGCGGGTGATTTCTTGCGAGTTCAATGGTGTTCGGGTGTCGGTTCGGCGGGAGCTGCGTCCGCCGGTGCCGCGGTTTCAGTTGGTGTCGCAGGCTCGGTCGGCGCCAATTCCTTTGCATCTTGTGCCGCCGAAGCTTCCGAACCACTTGGATTTATCACGACACCGTTTTTGAAAGAGATTTGCGTGTATTCGAAGTCGCCATCTCCTGACCACTGACCCGTTTTTGGGTCAAAAGTTAGAATATACTGACCTTGAATACCGTGCCGAGCTGGCTCTTGCGCATCGGGGAGATCAAATGAGACCAAAAACGACGCTTTCACGCGGTCACCCTTTAAGTTTTGGGTCCAAAAGCGATCGAATTGAATATCTTGAGCGCTCGGAAGGTCTTCATTGATTTTCTCCGAGATAATTCGCTTCAAATCTTCTTGAATGAGGACGTGAGTTGCTTCAGGTACGGCTGCCGGCGTTTCGACGAGTCTCCAGGTGAGGACCATGGCGACCACAAAGATGAGAAGGCTAACGTAACGCATGCGGATCCTTTCGAGGACTTTCTGGAAGCAGTGATCGTAGCATAGTGGAATTCCGAGGTAATTGGACGCCATTAAACTGTGCGTCTAAGTAAACTTTTGAAGTTCCGTTTCGAGAAACATAAGTTGATAGACGATGAGTCACATTGAAACCGCTATCGAAAAATCTTCCTCTCAATTTACCGAGAACAAACGCCATATGATGGGTTTAGTCGAAGGACTTCGCCAACATATTCAAAAAGTAGAGGCTGGTGGCGGAGCGGATGCTGCCGCCAAACACAAAGCACGCGGTAAAATGGCTGCGCGCGAACGAATTCGAGAGTTGATCGACCCCGGAACCACGTTTCTCGAACTTTCCGCACTTGCAGCTTTGGACATGTACGAAGGCGACTCACCAGGCGCAGGCATTGTGACAGGTATGGGCGTCATCTCGGGTCACGAATGCATGATCGTTGCGAACGATGCGACGGTAAAAGGTGGCACTTATTTTCCGATGACCGTGAAGAAACACTTACGCGCGCAAGAAATCGCCCGCGAAAACGGTTTGCCGTGCGTGTACTTGGTCGACAGTGGTGGAGCTTTCTTGCCGATGCAAGACGAGGTCTTCCCGGATCGCGAACATTTCGGACGCATATTCTACAATCAAGCACAAATGTCAGCTCTGGGCCTGCCGCAAATTTCAGTTGTCCTTGGCAGTTGCACGGCGGGTGGAGCTTACGTGCCCGCCATGAGTGACGAAAATATTATTGTGAAAGGCAACGGTACCATTTTTCTCGGCGGGCCCCCACTGGTGAAAGCTGCGACCGGCGAAACCGTGACGGCCGAAGACCTCGGCGGTGCGGCTGTTCATACTGAGAAGAGCGGCGTTTCAGATTATTTTGCTGAAGACGAAAAAGAAGCTCTCAAAATCACGCGCGACATTGCTCGCTATTTAAATCGTAAAAAAAACGTGTCCCTTGAACTAGCGCCGGTTGAAGAGCCGCTCTATGCGGCCGAAGAAATTTACGGAGTCATTTCGAAAGATCCGCGAATTCCATTCGACGTTCGCGAAGTGATTGCACGTTTGGTCGACGGAAGTCGTTTTCAAGAATTCAAAGCGAAATTTGCCCCCACGATAGTCACCGGCTTCGCACATATTTTCGGTTATCCGGTGGGCATCGTTGCCAACAATGGCGTACTTTTTAGTGAAAGCGCATTGAAGACCGCTCACTTTGTTGAGCTTTGCGATCAGCGAGGGATTCCTTTGCTGTTTTTGCAAAACATCACCGGCTTCATGGTGGGCCGAAAATATGAAAATGAAGGCATCGCCCGTCACGGAGCAAAAATGGTGATGGCGGTTTCAAATGCGCGCGTGCCGAAGTTCACGGTCGTCATTGGCGGATCCTACGGTGCGGGCAACTACGGAATGTGCGGACGCGCGTTTCAACCGCGACAACTTTGGATGTGGCCGAACGCACGAATCTCCGTCATGGGCGGGGAGCAAGCGGCGAACGTGTTATTGACCGTCAAGATGGATCAGCTAGCGGCTAAAGGTCAGACGATGACACTCGAGGAGCAGACAAAATTCAAAGAGCCGACTCTCGAGAAATACGCGCGCGAAAGCTCGGCCTACTATTCAAGTGCACGTTTATGGGACGACGGAATTATCGATCCCGTCGACACGAGAAAAGTTTTAGCGTTAGGAATCAGCGCAAGTTTAAATCAGCCTTGGCCTGAAAAGTCCAAGGGCGTCTTTAGAATGTAAAGACAGGATGTAAAATGTCAGAATTGTTACTCGAGCGAAAAGCACATGTTCTCCGCATCAGCTTTAACCGGCCGGATTTGCATAATTCCTTTCATCCCGGTCTGATTAAAGAGCTTTCGAATTTTTTCAAAACCGAAGCCGTCGACCCATACATTCGGGCGGTTGTTATCGAGGGCGAAGGACCGAGTTTTTCAGCCGGTGCCGATCTTGAGTGGATGCGCGACATGGTCAAATTCACCGTCGAAGCGAATGAAAAAGATGCGGGTGAACTTTTTGAAATGTATGAAACAATAGCGAATTGTCCGACTCCGCTCATCGCAAAAGTGCACGGAAACGTCATCGGCGGCGGCCTTGGGCTTGCGGCTGTTGCCGACATCGTACTTGCTGAATTCGACACCAAATTTTGTTTCAGCGAAGTGCGGTTGGGGATTGCCCCCGCCGTTATTAGCTCTTTTGTTTTGAGAAAAATGAATCCGGGTATGGCGCGAGATCTTATGCTAACGGGTCGATTCTTCGACGCACAGACTGCACAAGCGTCGGGCCTCGTCCAATTTGTCGGGCGCGAACTCGAAATGGAACAGCAACTCGAAATTTACCTCGAGTATTTTCGCAAAGCCGGTAGTTCGGCCGTCAGAGAGACGAAATCTCTATTAAATTCCTACAAGGGAATGAACCCTTCCCAAATGAAAGCTGCTTCGACGAAACTCATCGCGAAACTGAGAACCGGCATCGAAGGCCAAGAGGGCATCAAAGCATTTTTAGAAAAACGCAAACCGAATTGGACAGTCGAAAATGGCGAGAAAGATTGAGAAGCTCGCCGTAGCGAATCGCGGAGAAGTCGCGGTTCGGATTATTCGTGCGGCCCAAGAGTTAGGAATCGAGACCGTGCTTTTGCATTCAGAAGCAGACGTGGCTTCGCTTGCCTATCGCTTGGCTGATGAATGCGTTTTGATTGGCGGGGCCCCTGCCGCCGAATCCTATTTGAATATTGAAATGAACATTAATGCGGCGGTAGCTGCCGGCGCGGATGCAGTACATCCCGGCTTCGGTTTTTTATCCGAGAATGCCGATTTCGCAACCGCGGTCGAAGACGCTCGAATGATTTTTGTCGGGCCTTCTCCCGAGAGTATTCGTCTCTTCGGAGATAAAATATCGGCGAAAAATCTAGTGAGAAAAGCGGGAGGCCCAGTTATTCCCGGATATGAAGGCAATGATCAATCCGATGCGACTTTGTTGATTGAAGCCAAACGCATAGGCTACCCGGTCATGGTGAAAGCAGCCGGAGGAGGCGGTGGCCGAGGCCTTCGCGTTATGTATTCTGAGAACGAAGCACTTGCCGCAATCGATTCGGCCCGCCGAGAAGCCATGAACGCATTTAAGTCTGAAAAAGTATTTCTCGAAAAATATCTCGATCATGCGAAGCACATCGAGTTTCAAATTTTCGTCGACTCGAGCGGAAAAGCATTTCATTTGTTCGAGCGCGAGTGTTCGGTACAACGCCGACATCAAAAAGTGATTGAAGAGGCTTTAGCCGCGAAGCTCGATCCGCATGTCCGAAACAAAATGGCGAAGGTCGCGATCGAAATTGCTGAAACGGCAAAGTATAAAGGTGCGGGCACCGTCGAGTTTCTCTATCAAGATGGCGACTTCTACTTCATGGAGATGAATACGCGCCTTCAAGTCGAACATCCGGTCACAGAACTCGTGCTTGGAGTGGACTTGGTCAAAGCGCAAATCCTAACCGCGATGGACATGCCGGTGCTCTGGGAGCAACACGACCTCGTCCCTCGCGGCCACGCTATCGAGTGCCGGATCAACGCCGAAGATCCCTATCAAGGTGGATTGCCCAGCATCGGTGAGCTCGGTGGATGTCATTGGCCCGCGGGCCCGGGCCGCCGCTTTGAGGTGGGTTTTGAAGAAGGGGATGAAATCACCTCCCATTACGATTCAATGATCGCAAAAGTTGTCGTTTGGGACGAATCGCGCTACCGCGCCTTACAAAAAATGAAGCGCACACTCCAAGAGACGGTCATATTCGGACTTAAAACAAACATTCCCTATTTACTCGCTATCTTATCGCACCCTGAATTTGTTGAAGGTACGATGACGACGCAATTTATTGAAAAATATTTTTCGAAGCCACTTGAAGCACCGGAAGTTGGCGAAAGCGAAACCGCGATTATCGAACAATTGAAACATAATATTTCTGAGGGCGTTTCTTTCGGTTCGCACGGCGCTGGTGAAGCCCTCAGCCCGTGGAAGGCGCTGAAATGAGAGCCTATGAACTCAAACTCGACGGAAAACTGATTCGAGTCTTTGCCGAAAAACGAAAAGGACACCTTTGGTTTCATTACAAAGGGCAAACTTTTGCGGTCGATATGAGGCCAAAATCAACAAAACAGAAAACTGGTGCCAGTGGTGGTAACGTTATCTTAGCGCCCATGCCCGGAAAAATTTTAAAGGTGAACGTGAAAGTGGGCGACATCGTAAAAGCCAAGCAGACACTCGTCGTGATGGAGGCCATGAAAATGGAGTATGCTTTAACAGCCCCGTCTGACGGCAAAGTCGAAACGATCAAATGCCGCGTAGGCGATCAAGTTTCGCTCGGCGCGGTGATGGTCGAATTGGCCGTAGAAAAGAAAGCGTAAATGAAAGAAATCGAAATCGTAGAAGTCGGGCCGCGAGACGGCCT
>JAYTDP010000273.1:0-3052 GCA_043735865.1 Bdellovibrionales bacterium | reverse complement strand
TTCAATCAAGGTGCAGATGCGGGAGAGCAAAACGTCGTCAAGAATGTTGTCGAAGAAAAACTTGAGAGTCCTGTAGCGGCAGCGGCGTCGGCCAATGATAATGGCGAATTTAATTTTTCAATTTTGGCGAAGCAAATTCAAAGTCAGCCGAGTTCGCTCCCTGCGGATTTGGTGAAAACGGGAAGCTCCTTGAGCCTTTCGAAAGTCGTAGACGAAGGAAAAGAAAATCCGAGTATATTGCTACAGACGCAATCGAGTGCGGGTGCGCCGTCGAAAGAGCAGCAGTTCGCAGAAAATGCGAAGCCGGCAAAGGCGTCACTTAGTATTAAGCCAATAGTGAGAGCGCCGGTGGCGACTGGTCCGGACTTTTCTGACGAAGAAATCACGAGGATGGCAGCTGGTGCGGCAGTTTCTAGCGCGGCGGCCCCTACTGCGCCCGCAGTGTCTGCTAAGGCCCCCATGAAGCCAGTGATGTGGAAAAATGAGAATAATAATTCGGGGCTTAGCAACTCAGGAATGGGCAAGACCGGCGGCACCAATCCGAATATGAATATTATGGGGTCGCCCTCGCGGCCGATTGGCCAACGACCAGCATATGTGCCGCCGCCTCCGGTGGCTGCGACAAGCTCGGGTTCATTGAGCCGAATTTTTTCACTCGTAGCACTTATCGTAGTCGTGACCGGCGTTGCATTTTTAGTTTTGAAATCGCGAATTACCTCGCAGGAGACTCCGACGATCGCAAAAGCGCCCGTGATACCAGTGAAAATCCCTGGATTTTTGCTCGAGGACGACAAGAAGAACGACACCGGACCTAAAATTCCGACGACGACTGTGCTTGTCAAGAGTGTGCCTTCGGGTGCTGAAGTTTGGCTCGATAAGGGGCAGGGTTTTGATAATACCGGGCGTACGACGCCTTCGCGTGTTGAGCTTCCATCCGAAAAACCATTTCAGTTAAAGTTTCGAAAATACCGTTACGAAGAATTTGAAGCGAAGGATCTGCTTGCCTCCGCACTACAAGGGCAATTCGAAGCCGTACTTATTGCGCAGAAAATTGCCTACGTCGATATTCTCGCCAATCGTTCTCCTCGCGATTTGAAAATTTTTGTTAACGACATGCACATTGAAGAGGCGACTTTGCCAATGTTGCGATTTGAAATTCCGGCCGACATGGATGTCAAAATCCGCATCGAGTCCGCTGCTCAAAACCTAAAAGTCGAAAAATCTTTGAATGTTAAAGAAGGCGAAAGAACGACAGCACAGTTCGCGCTTTAAAAAGGTGCCCGGCATCATTTCTGCGACTCAGCGAGTTGCCATCTCTAAACTCAGTATAGAAGCGAATTTAGCAGGTGAGGTTTGCGGTTTACCTTCGCGAACTGGAACACTTTTCGACGGAGAGCATTTTTCATTGCTACACGATGTTCAGCAACAGGTTCGCGATTCAACCAATTCAAGGTCTTAGAAAAGGGTTCACCAAACAAAATGGTGTCCTCTTCGATAGGAAAAGGTTGGTGATCTCCACCCAGAAGCCTATTTAAAGTTGAGTACTTGTAATCTTCCACGGCCTTACAAATATTCGCTTCGACGGGGTTCCGATAATTATATTTATAAACATTCATAAAATGATTGTGGGTCGTGATTTGAGAGCGATAGCAGCGGTTGCCGTAAATTTGGTTTATATGTCCGGCTTCGGCGGATATGTGACGGCTAGTCCGTCCAATAAAATATTGCATGGCCTCAGATAAGTTGGCTTGAGGGAAGCTCGCAATCATGTGGAAATGGTTACTCATTAATACGAAGGAATGAATCCTGACGTCAAATCCAGAGCGAAGAATGCAAAGATAATCGCTCATAATCTGCCAAACTTCTTCGATCGGAATGGGGAAATAATTTTTATTATGCGAACGTGCAGCTAAATTATAAGGATCGACTGGGTTGCATAAAAAAAGTTTTCGAGGCATTCAGACAGAAAATTGCAAATGGCTTGCCGGACAATTTATAGAGTTTTTCTACGCTGGGAGTCGCAGAAATGATGCCGGGCACCTTTTTTGCTCTGATGACACCCGCATGCAAACAACTGAACGTAATCGCTGTAAGCGCCTCTTATTAGTGCCCCTAATTGTCATGGGTCTGCAAGTCCTACATTGGGGCCCTCAAGCTCGCGCCCAAGCTCCCGATCTGGGGCGATCGCGAATCAAGACTGTTTGCACGGTCACGATTAATTCTGCCGACGAAAAACAAGCGTTTCAGAAGTATCTCGGAAATCAAAATTTTCGATTTGTCGAACTCACCGATTACAGCCAAGCCCGCACAAAAGAAGAGCGGGGGAGCGATTGGTTCCAGCGCGCATGCGAATCCGGCATTCAGTGCGACATGATCGTAATGTCAGGCCATTTTGCCGGCGGATTCTTCGGCGATTCGGGATTCAGTTTGTCGCCATTTTTGCTCGAGGAGTTCTCTTGCCAAAATCGCTGTGATGGCATTTTAAAACACCCGAAAGAAGTGTTTTTCTTCGGATGCAATACGCTCGCAATGAAGACGGCGGATAGCCGGACACCCGCGCAGTACTTACGCGTTTTACTCGAAGATGGAATCTCAAGAAACGACGCTGAACGAATTGTACAAGCCCGCTACGGCGATCTCGGCGACAGCATGTTGGGAGTCATGAAGAGAAGTTTCTCTGGCATACCACGCCTTTATGGTTTCAATACAAAGGCGCCGCTCGGAAAACAGATTCGTCCGTATCTCGAACAGTACTTTCAAGCCATTCCAAATTACGAAGCGCATCTCGATCAGATTCCAGATCTCAAAAGTTTGCAGCCTGATGAGCTCAACACGGTCCTAGCGAATTTGCTCTCGCAAAAAGGACTCGTACAAACGCCGGGATTAAAATCGACCGACGCCGCATATCCATTCAGCCAAAATATTTGCCGTCTACACACTCTAAATACGGACATGTCAGCGAAATTGAGCGTCATCAAAGAAATGCTGAGTGGAGAAAGCCGCAAACTTTATATTCCGTCGACTGTCGGATTTTTGAAGAAAAATATCGAAA
>JAYTDP010000272.1:0-5795 GCA_043735865.1 Bdellovibrionales bacterium | reverse complement strand
GAAGAATCACACACACAAGAAACAACACACTAATTTTGTTGTGAATAACATCTGAAACGGTGTAGCATTCTTGTGTTAACAAAAATGACCACCTTTTGGGGGAGAAATAGAATGAAACGTATCGCAACTCTTATCACTGTTTTTGCTACATCAATTGCTCTTTCTGGCTGCCTTTTCGGCAAAAAAGAAGAAGCAATGACTCCAGCTGAAGTACCACCACCAGCAGCAGCGCCAATGGCGACTCCTACTGAAGGTGCTCCTGCTGACATGTCTCCAGGGACACCAGAGGCGCAGCCTACAAACGCGGCTCCTGCTGATCAAGCTCCAACAGGTCATTAATATTCGCTGACGGAGGCGGGATGATAAGAAAGGTCTTAAGACTTCTCCTACTCTCGCTTCTCGTATTTTCTCACGCCCATGCTCAAGATGACATGGGCGATGATGAGTTTTTTGAAGATGAAGAAGCCATCGTCGATCCAGCCGATGAGTTTGTCCCACCCGGTAATCCAAATCAAAATCCGCCAAGGCCACGTCCCGGTGCATTTCCGCGCGCGAGTGGTGGATTAGATAGTTCCGGCGGTACTGGTGCTGGGGGCGCGGGTGCGACTGAAGGAGAAATTGTTTTCAGGCTCGTCAATCCGCCGCAATTTAGAAAGCCACGAACTCCCACTCGAATCCCTTACGCCATTCGAAAAAAAGTCGAAGAGCGATTGAAAGAAACCACCAAAGAGTAGAGCCCACGCGAGGTTCGAATGAACATAAAAGTCTCGGATCGGTTGCTTCGCAGCCCGACAGGTAGCCTTTTACGTTCATTCGAACCTCGCGTGGGCTTCGCCTACTCTTTGTTATTTTCTCAATCAATTGCGCTTCGCTTATTTTACGACTGGGTAAAGGAGTAGCGCTGGTTCTGCTTTTATTTCGCCGATCGTTTCGGACATCTTTTTCAACGTCGTTTCGATTATTTTTTCAGTCGGCAACGTCATGTCGAGGCCGAGCAATGCTTTTCTTGTCGGCATTACCGACGCCAGTTCTGCGATCATTTTTGTAATTCGATACGGTGTCTCTAACAGCACGACGGCGCGCTTTTCGGTGACCAGCGCTTGAATCGCCTTTTGTCGCGCCTCTTTTTCGGCCGGAAGAAATCCGTCAAATAAAAAGCGGTCGATTCGCTCGCTGCTCAGGCTGATCAGTAATGCCAAGCTCGATGGACCGGGGATTGCGTGAATCTGTATGTTTTCCTGTCGAAGTAAGCGCACGAGTTGATGGCCAGGGTCACAAAAGTTCGGAGTTCCGCAATCGGACACCAATGCGACATTTTGGTTTCGGCACAATTCGACCAGTTCTTTGAGATCGCGAGTATGCTCATTTAATTCGTAAATTTCTTTTTGTTCGAGCCCGATTTTTTTAAGTAACGTGGAAGTGGGCCTGAATTCTTCGCCGATCACCGCATCGCAGGCGCCGAGGATTTCGCGAGCGCGAAGAGTGATGTCGGCATAGTTTCCGAGCGGAGTTGGGACAATAGTTAATGGCATTCGCTATCTTATCGGGCTTTACAAGCCTCGTAAATCATTTCTGCGGGGGATTTCTGCATCCGACGAAAAAGATTTTCCTTTTAGTGTCGTAGCAGATGAGGCGATGGTTTTAGTGGCGAATGAAAGTAGAAAAATGGCGAGTAAAACAAAAATCAAGTGACGCAAGTATCCCCCCGGATTCGAACGAGAAATATAAGTCCGGGGACTACCGCGATGCAATCTTCTTTTTAAATTAATTCATCAGCCGAAAAAATGGCAAAATCAAAGTTTCGAGATCTGCGAGTATAGTTTCAAAACCAGGCTTGTTAGCCGCGAGTTTCATTGGACGTGTTTCGGCTGCGTCGATCATGTCGGGACTCATGCGGACGGATGCCACGTGATCCTTTTTCACTCCAACCCGGCCATTGGCCGAGATAACTTCAATACTTTGAGCAGCCGAGAAATCAGCAGTGATTCGGCCGTCCACAGCCGGCACAAATTCGTTAGACTCTGGCTTGAGGGTCAGAGTGGTAATGGTCTCGATTCGATTTGTGCGACCGCTCGATACGATTCGTTGACCATCTACAGTCGCTGGTTCGGTGAATGCGATGCCCGTTACTTTTTTCGTGGCTGGATCGATTTCGATTTTTCCTGATAAAACGACATCTATGTGGCCTTCAAAACTTCGTGGAGTCGCTTCGCGGCCGCCACCGTCGTCGTTGTTGTTGTTGGTTTCCGAAACTGTGGCTTCACCAATCGACTCCACCATCATGGTTTCTTTGAAATCATAAGAAATGGCTTTGCCGGGACGCGAATGCGCCGATTTCGTAATTTCCAGTTCGAGTTGGAGTTTGTGTTCATCACGGCTCGACGCCAGTGTCACACGATGACTGACACTTTTCGTTTTCAAGGTGTTGAAGAGGCCATTTGATCCTCCGGCCAGTTCGATTTGTTCGTTGCCCGCCCAATTGCCTCCGCGCGCGGCGACTCCGCAATTTGCGTAACTTGTTACGACTTCAATAGAGGTAGGGGTCGACGTGATTTTCTGGCAATCGCGGGCTTTGATGAGCGACTCGGCATTCTCTTTGTTCAATGCGAGGTCTACAGTCCGGTTCAGCTGAAGAAGTGCGACGGCTACGGTGCCGGCGAGATGGCTCGTGATAAATTTCGCGGTGGCGCCGCCATCTGGCTTTGATCGATTTGGTCCGTCGTCTTTGTTCGGGCCTGATCCATTCGGATAAACCTTGCTCGCATCTCCGCCGCAAGCGGTAAGAATCATGGAAGAAGCCAGAAGGCCTGAGAAAACCAGTTTTTTTAACGTCATCGTATTTATCCTTTGTGCCAGTCCGGTAACACTACAATATGCGTGCCCCTTTGAAAAGGGCTTAAGTGCCTGAAGTTTAAGCATTTTTCTAAAGTTCTATACTGTCAAATATGACATTGCTGTGACAAATTTGGGCTTCGCCAGGGATACGCTTAAAGCATGGATTCTCAGTTAGCTCTCATTCATCGTCCGAAAGAGGCCGGTGCTTTCTCACTTGAGAAAAGCAGCGGCATTTCATTTTGGAACACGTGCTTGAGATCTATTGCGGTGGGGTCCATCGACTCTATCGCGGCATTGCCGATCGATGCTCATGATCAACTTTATGTCGGACGGAAAGCCTACGTGTTTTTGCTCGAAGTCGTCTGCGGACTTCATTCACCGGTTCAAGGCGAAACCGAAGTGCACGGACAATTTCGTGATTTTCTTGAGAGCATTAAGCCGACTATAGCCCGCGAATTTTTTGATCTTTTGAACGGCGTTCATATCCACGCGAAAAAGGTGCGAACGCAGCATCTTCGTGGTCTGGGGAGTCAGTCTTACGGGAGCTACTGCCGACGAAAGGTGCGTGGTCTTCCCGAGGTACACTTGGTGGGATCTGGTCATATGGTCGGAGAACTGCTGCCTTGGCTGACCAAATTGGATTTGCCGGTAACAGTGCACTGCCGAAATGCTGAAGGAAAAAAAGAAAGCTATCAAAAGCGTTACCGTAATCTTAAGGTTTGCGAACTATTCGCTGGCCAAGCGCTTCGTGGCGCCTTTATTTTGGCCGCGCCGGTAGAATCTCGTTTGGTGCAAAGCTGGCTTGGAGAAACGAGAGCTGATTTCTCTCTCATTCTCGATTTACGTGCCGAGTCGGCGAGCGATCCTCTCGAGACCGAAGTGACACTGGAAAATCTCAAAGCTATATTCGGTGCTATCGAAAATTCGCGCGTTCGCATTGGTGAAGATTTAGAAAAAGCGCGACACTTAATAAATGAGCTGGCTGATGAAAATTCATATTTCGGCACGAAAAAGCGATCTAGCTCGGCTACAGGCTTATACGGTCGGCCGAGCGCTGCAAAAGTCCCAAGACGCGAGGCTTGAAGTCTCCTATCATTTTTCTGCTTCTCTCGGTGACATAAACTTAACTGATCCATTATGGAAAATTCCTGAAAAAGGCGTTTTCACCAAAGATCTAACCGAAAAGTTATTACGTGGCGAAACCGACCTCGTCGTTCATTCTTGGAAAGACGTTCCGACGGAGCCTTCTGAACAGACGCAAATTGTTGCGACACTCGAGCGCGCAGACACTCGCGATTTAGTTCTGGTGCGAAAAGACACATGGTCGAAAGTTTTGGAAACCAAAAAGCTCCACGTGTTTTCCTCGTCACCTAGACGAACCCACCACCTAGCGCCGTTTTTGAAGTGGGCGCTACCAGGTGGGCTACGTGAAGTCTCATTTGAAAGTGTGCGGGGGAATATCCCGACTCGTCTTGAGAAATTAATGAACGGCGAAGCCGACGCTCTTGTCGTGGCGAAAGCCGCGCTCGACCGGTTGTTGACAGCGGAAGAAGACGAATTTCAAGACGTGAAGGTGCATATTCGCAAGTTAGTCGAACAGTGCCGCTGGGTCGCTGTACCCTTAAGTCAATGTCCCGGCGCGCCCGCCCAAGGTGCTCTCGCGATTGAAATTCGAAAAGATCGAAAAGACCTAGCTTCAATATTGAAGGGCATTAACAGCGAGACGACGTTTCGAAATGTCGAAGCCGAACGCGCTATATTGAATGAGCACGGCGGCGGATGCCATCAGAAAATCGGCGTCACAAAATTGTCGCGACCATTTGGTGACGTACTTTATGTCTTAGGCGAGACCGACAAAGGTCAGCGTTTGGAAGAGCGCCGACTTTTGCGTCCGAGGTATTTTTCGAAAGTTCCAGGTGACCAAATTTTTCCTTACGCGATGTCGGGAGCTAAAGTTTTCGATAGAAAAGAAATCGATGCCGACATGACTCCTGTAGTTGCCGAAAAACATTTTCTTTTCGTTGCGAAAAGCGAAGCATTGCCCGAGGGAACGCCAATTTTCGATGAGAGTGTCGTCTGGGTATCCGGAAACCGCACGTGGCGCCAGCTGGCCGAACGCGGAGTATGGGTGAATGGTTCGACTGACGGCTTGGGAGAGCAAGAGCCGCCCATGACCGAAATTTTGGCGGGAGTTTTAAACAAAATTAAACTCTCGCATGATGGAGCGCCAACGGACGACGGTACGCAATTGATCGCGACTTATAAAATAGTCGACGGTGAAGTTCCGGACTTGCAGGGTAAAACGGATTTCTTTTGGCCGAGCTTTTCCACTTACCAGCAAGTTGCGAGAAAATATCCTGATGTTGGTTTGAAACGTCACTACTGCGGCCCCGGAAACACTTATACTTTGTTGCGAAAAGAATTGGGTCCGGATGCTAAAATTGAAATTTGCCTTTCTTATAACGAGTGGCGCGACCTAATTTTAGAGGAGAATGTATGAACGGGAATATGACGTCTTCCGAACTTTTTGCGCGCTCTCTAAAAGTTGCGCCGGGCGGAGTTCATTCGCCAGTGCGTGCATTTAAGTCTGTCGGCGGCGAGCCGATGTTTTTTAAAAGCGCATCGGGAGCATTTTTAACTTCAGTTGAAGGAAAGTCTTACATCGATTTCTGCCAAAGTTTTGGGCCGAACTTATTGGGTCACCGCGACCCTGAGGTGACCGAAAAAGTATTGGAGGCCATCGGGACCGCTTGGACTTTCGGTGCCTGCGAACCTTATTCTCTCGAGCTTGCGGAATGGATAACGTCGCGGGTTAAACCAGCCGAAAAAATCCGTTTCGTTTGCTCAGGTACCGAGGCCGTTATGAGTGCGCTTCGTGTCGCGCGAGCGGCAACAAAACGCGATCGCATTTTGAAATTTGAAGGTTGCTATCACGGTCACGCGGATAGCCTTCTCGTAAA
>JAYTDP010000271.1:0-13051 GCA_043735865.1 Bdellovibrionales bacterium | reverse complement strand
TCGGGACGTTCTTTTTTAATCATCGCCGCAGCTTCGTCGTAATGAACGCGCGGGAACGAACCTTTTACTTTTTCTAGCGGAGCCACATTACGCTCAAGAACTTTTAATTCTTCGGCTTTGTTTTTAATCGTACGCTGGACGACATATTCCACAAATTGTTCGGCGAGTTCCATGTTGTCATAGAGATCGTTGAACGCGACTTCGGGCTCAACCATCCAGAATTCAATTAAGTGGCGGCGAGTTTTTGATTTCTCCGCGCGGAACGTTGGTCCGAAGCAATAACTTTTACCGAATGCGGCGGCCGTGGCCTCCATGTAGAGCTGACCTGATTGCGATAAGTAAGCTTTCTCATCGAAGTATTGAGTTTGAAAAAGCGTCGAAGTACCTTCGCTCGCGTTTGGCGTAAAAATCGGCGCATCAGTTAAGGTAAATCCGCGTCCATCAAAGAAATCGCGGATCGCCGATATAATTTCGGCGCGAACGCGTAAAACCGCGTGCTGGGTTCGTGATCGAATCCAAAGATGTCGATTCCCCATTAAGAAATCCGGGCCATGCTCTTTATTCGAAATCGGGTAGTCAGCGACTTTGTGAGTGATCTCGAGAGTTTTCGCCGTCAGCTCGTAACCGCCCGGGCTGCGAGGTTCGGCTTTAACGACTCCTGTCACTTTAACGGTCGACTCTTGCGAGAGCTGATCGTAATTCGAAAATGATTCGTCCATTTCTTGCGGAACGCCGACACATTGGCAATAGCCCGTGCCGTCGCGAAGAACTAGAAATTTGATCTTACCAGAAGAGCGGTGGTGAAATACCCAACCACGCAGCTCAACAGTTTGACCCACTTTGTTTTTGAGGTCGTCGATGAATGTTCTCATAGGACATGAGTTTTAATCTGTCATAGAGAGCAAATCAAAAACCGAATGGATTAGGGGCGCTGCGTTGCCTGTATTACGGCGAGAGAAGCCGCCACATCGAGGCGACCTTCGCTCGTATTCATGTAATCGGGATTTTTAGACACACCGGCATAGAGCGCTGAGATAATTTCTGCAGGGGTGGCATTCGGCTTGGCACTCCACAAGAGAGCCAGCGCGGCAGAAACGAATGGCGTCGCCATCGAAGTGCCTGTTTCTGCGCCAATGGAATTGTTGGGGAGAGTACTAAAAATATTAAATCCGGGAGCAAAAATATTCACAAACGTGTTGCTGTAATTTGAAAAAGTCGACATGCCATCTTGCATACCAGACGATCCAACGGTCACCTGAAGTGCATGTCGAAATGCGGCGGGAAATTCGGGAGCATGATCAAGATTCGCCCCACTGTTGCCTGAGGCCACAACGAAAATAATTCCGTCATCGGTTACGTCCTTAATTTTATCGTTCAAGGCGCGCGAACAGCCCGGCCCACCCCAGCTCGCATTCACAATTTTAACTTTCATGCGTCGAGCGTATTCAAGTGATTTGATGGCGCCGTCGAGACTTCCGCCTTTTGGGCCAATAAATTTAATTGGTAGAATTTTTGCTCCCGGCGCCAGTCCTTGCACTTTGTCATTGCGAACAATGGTATCGTGGTGTTCGGCCGCGATAATTCCGCCGACGTGAGTTCCGTGTATCGCTTCGTCGACCATCTGCGGAGAGTTATTTACAAAATCAAAACCTGCGTAATCATCTGCGAAGCCATTTCCGTCATCATCTTTGCCATTAAACCGTTTGTCTTGACCGTTCGAATCGGGGCCCATTTCTCCGGCATTATAGGCGATTTGATTTTGAAGTTGTGAATGATAAATATCGACGCCCGAATCAACTATCCCAACCGTCACTCCTGAGCCTATTATTCCTTGCTGCCACGCACTGGCCGCATTGATGCGAGTAAGGCCCCAGTTATCAATGGCTTGCGCAGTGAAAGTTCCAACGCTTTCGGCCGCTGGTTTTTCAATTTTGAATTTCTGATCAAACTCAATATACGAAATGTCATTGACTGCAGGGACAACGATTTCGTTTTTAAACTTTTCGCGATCTGCATATCGAAAAGATTTTGTTTCGCCGTTTTTAAATCGGACAATGTAGTTGTCTTTAATTATTTCGCCCTCGCACGAGAGCGAATCTTGGCTCGGAATCAAACTATTGGCCATCTGCTGAGGAGAACAGCCCGAACCAAACACTAAAATCAGTGAACAGAAGAGAAGTATTCTCACTCGTTACCCCCACTAGTAGTGTCGCATTTGGGGGGCGCGCCGGTTAACTGACCGAAGGACTTACTGTCTATTTTCTCGACGAGACGTTGCGTCTACATACGTCTGAGTAGCTTCTTTAACTCGACCTTCGCACCATGGATAATTTTTTCCCTGTCGTAAATGGTATGTGTCTTATTCTTTACGACTTGAAAGCCGTTGATAAAGACGTGGCGAACATCACGACCCGAGCACGAATAGACGAGAGCAGAATAGGGATTTTCGACGGTCGCAACACTCGGATGATCGCGATCGACGGTCACGATGTCGGCTTGTTTGCCCACTTCAATTGAGCCAATCTTATCGAGTGATCCGACAGCTTTTGCGCCATGTAGAGTCGCCATATCGAACGCACGTTGTGCCGGCAAGGCTTCTGGCCCAAACTGCGGTTTCTGTAGAAGCGCCGCCAACCGCATCTCTGAAAACGGATCCATTGTGTTGTTGCATGGGGCTCCGTCGCTGCCAAGGCCAACGGTTAATCCGCGTTCGATATATTTGTGAATAGGTGCAACCCCGCTGGCTAATTTTAAATTTGAACTCGGGCAATGCGCCAGTGGAGTTTGATGCAGAACCATTTTATCCAGTTCTTGATCAGACATGTGGACTCCATGTGCTAGCACAGTTCTCGAATTCAACATGTTGAGAGAATCGAAATAGTCGACGTTACCTAAACCCGTGCGCTCTCGAATGATTGCGATTTCGTCGAGATTTTCAGATGCATGGGTGTGGATTACAAGGTTATGAGATTTTTGGAGTGATGAAGCCGCTTCCATAATTTCATCCGTACATGAAACGGCGAACCGGGGGCACAGAGCATAATTCATCAGTTCTGTTTTCTGATGCCAATCGCCAATCAATTCTTCTGTTTCACGCAGAGACACTTCAGTTTTTTCAAAGAGTGGTCCTGAGTACTCTGGCAAGTCCATTAGACATTTTCCGCCCCAGTAACGCATTTGAGAGTGAGCCGCTTCATCTAGCAAAATGTGAGTGTTGCGAACTGTTCCCATGTCGAGGATGGCCGTTGTCCCGAGCAATTGCATTTCAAGTAAACCAATCTGAGCCGAGGCGCGTAGTGACGCCGAATTGTGCGAATGTTCAAAAGGCCAAATTTTTTTCTTCAACCAATCGAGAAGAACGAGATCATCCGCAAGTCCCCGAAAAAGGGCCTGACACAAATGGGTGTGTGCCTGAATGAGACCAGGAATAACGAATTGCCCCGAAGCATCGATGACCTTCGCACCGGGGGGAATTCGCAAGCCGCGGCCGATTTTTGTAATTCGCGTTCCTTCAATTAGGACATCGCCCACTAAAATTTCGCGCGCTTTATTTTGCGTCACGATCGTGCCGTTTTTAATCAACGTGCGCTTATTTTGGGTTTTCATAACTTCGCGACGAATTCTTTCAAGACTGCACCGAATTGGCGCTCGACCTTGCCGGCTGTTTCTTTGACTTCATCATGAGTGATCGGATGTTTCGAAATTCCGGTCGCCAAATTGCTAATGCAAGAGATTCCGCAAACCGAAAGTCCCATGTGTTTGGCAGCAATTGTCTCGGGTACGGTACTCATGCCGACAGCTTTACCGCCAATGATTTGCAAAAACTTAACTTCGGCAGCGGTTTCGTACGTGGGGCCGCTCACTCCACAGTAAACGCCCACCGTAAAACGCAAATTGTGCTTGCCCATTGTTTCTTTGGCGAGCTTCAACATTTCGCGATCATAAGCTTCGGTCATGTCGGGGAAGCGCAAACCGAGTTCGGCGATATTAGGGCCGATCAAAGGATTGTTGCCGGTCAAATTAATGTGATCATGCACGAGCATAAAATCGCCCGGCCGCATATCGGGATCGAGACCACCAGCTGCGTTCGTCAAAATTAGTTTCTGAATTCCTAATTGAGCAAGAACGCGAGTCGGGTACACGACATGTTCCATCGCGTGACCTTCATAATAGTGAATGCGGCCTTGCAAAATAACGACAGGCACTTCGCCAACTTTACCCAAAATCATTTGTCCGGGATGGCCTTCAACTGACGGCGGAGAAAAATGTGGGATATCTTTGTAGGGAATGTGAGCTTCAGCCTGGATTTCTTTTGCAAAGCCCGATAGTCCAGAACCCAGCGTGATTCCGACACGCGGCTTGAGCTTTGAGTGCGAACGGATGTAGTCCACTGACTCTTTTAAATTTTGTAAAAGCTGAGATGCCATGGGTCGTCAGGTTATCACCTGAGCGATCAATGGCAAGGCCTGCGGCGCATCATTTGAAACGGCAAACACACTCTTCAATTGCGAATGAGCGTCTTCGTTCCACACGCGTGAATCGCAATAGGCTTTCAACAGAGGTTGGCCCTTTTCGATTCGATCACCGACACGAACACACATTTCTACTCCTGCCGACGGATCGATTTTGTCGTCCGTTTTGCGGCGACCGGCGCCGAGGTCTATCAGAGTCAGTCCGAGCTTTTCTGTATGGATTGAATTTACTATTCCCGCGCGATCACTCTCAACCACCGAGCTAAATTTCGCTACGGGCAACCGATCGATTCGCGCTGGCCCTTGGTATTCGCAGAGACTCATGAATGCTTTTAAAGCTGCACCACTTGAAACTAACATTTGAGCCAGAGTGTAGGCCTCGGCCAGAGTCTTTGCTTTTTTTGCCAAAAGTAATCCGTGCGCTGCAAGTTGTAGGCTTAATTCGCGATTTGTCTCGTAAAAATCGACGCCGTTCAAAAATTTGGTTTTTCCTTGTAGGATCTCAAAACATTCCTGAACTTCGAGAGAATTACCAGCATAACAGCCGAGTGGTTGGTTCATGTCTGTGATCAAAGCGTGAACCTCCACGCCATTGTGTTCACCCGTTTGCTTCAACGTATTCGCAAGTTTTTGAGCCTGCGCTAATGTCTTCATGAATGCGCCATTGCCGTATTTAATATCGAGGACTAAGCCAGTGAGGTCCTCAGCTAATTTTTTCGACATAATGCTCGCACATATAAGTGGAATGGAGTCGACTGTCGCCGTCACATCCCGAAGGGCATACAACTTGCGATCAGCTGGGCAAATTTCTTTCGTTTGCCCCATGAGAGAGAAGAAATGTTTCTCAACATTCGTTTCAAATTCTTTTTGCGCGAGCATGACGCGAAAGCCAGGAATGCTTTCGAGTTTATCAAGAGTTCCGCCTGTGTGCCCAAGCCCTCGGCCGGCAATCATGGGCGTGTAGACTTCGGCCGCCGCGAGAATAGGCCCAATAATTAAGCTCGTCTTGTCGCCAACGCCGCCAGTTGAATGTTTATCGATGCGGGGAGCATTTAAATGCGAAAAATCAAAATGAAGCCCAGATCTTTTCATAGCGAGCGTCAACCAAGCGGTTTCCGCGGCCGTCATATCCTGAAAGCAAACTGCCATCGCCCACGCGGCCATCTGATAGTCGGGGATTGCGTCCCGAGTGAACTCACGAATCCACCAATCAATTTCTTCTTGGGTGTGAGCCCCGCCTCGTTTTTTCTTTTGAATCATTTCAGCTGGAAGAAGCATATCAGTATCCTGACCTGTCACTCGACGATGAATTTTGATCGTGAGTGACGATCGCGATACTTTGGCTCGTTCCCAAGCGCGTCGCCCCTGCATCGATCATTGCGCGCGCTGTTTTAAAATCTCGAATTCCACCACTCGCTTTAACTTGAACACGTGGGCCCACTGATGCGCGCATGAGCCGCACGTCTTCGGCAGTGGCGCCACTTTTCGCAAAACCGGTCGATGTCTTTACAAAATGTGCTCCCGCTGCTTCTGCTATTCGGCAAGCAGCTGCTTTTTCTCCTTCAGTTAAAAATGCATTCTCAAGAATCACTTTGACCGTTTTTCCATTTGCAGCGCGGACAACGGACTGAATATCATCTTCGACTATTTTTAAATCACCATTTTTAAGCGCGGAGATATTGAGAACCATGTCGAGTTCATCGGCTCCCTGATCAAGTGCGAGCCGGCTTTCAAACACTTTTGCCGGACTATTGTTTAAACCGTGAGGAAACCCAATTACTGTGCACAGTTTTACTCCCGAACTACCTAAAGTCTTCTTCACGAGCGGAACATAATAGGGAGGGACACAAACCGAGAAGAACTGATAGTCGATCGCTTCCCGGCAAAGAGTTTGAAAATCCGCCATTACGGCGTCAGGACGTAGCAAAGTATGATCGATAAGGCGGGCAAGATCGCGGCTGCTTTGCGTTAGGTCTGACATATTGCTCTATCCTTTACGTATAATAACTCACACGGAGGACGTATGAGATTTCTACCTTTGAGAGTATTTATTCTGACCGCTCTCGTTTTGACAAGCACCTTCATTTTGAACCCGCCAGTCCAGGCACAACAGAACAGAGCCGCGACCGCGTCGTCGTCAGAAATGTCAGGAACGCGTAAACAAATCGCAACCATCATCTTTTCGGGACTTGCCGGATTTACTCTCGGACTTAGTACTTTGAGTTTTTATGGCAGGCCTCAGGATAAAATGGCAAATCTAGGTATCGGCACTGCAATTGGGATTATCGCGGGCACTATTTATACCACTTATCAAGCGGCGACGGCCCCATACGACAATTACCAAGTTCTACGCACAAATTTTAACGACGAAGCGGACCTCCGCGTATCTGTAAATCAAACTTATTCTCCGAATTTGAAATGGGAATGGAGTTTCTAAAAATTCCGCATTTCAGGGCAGGAATTTTATTTTTTCTTGGCGGCCTGTAGCGCAACAAAAGCGCCCCCAAGTAATCCCGCCTTGTTATTGAGAGCCGACACCGCAAGTTTTGGCATCAAATCCACACCCACACGTCGTCGCTTCAACAAAACTTTTAAGTGTTCGAGTGTGCGCGGAATAAATAAATGGGCAGCTTCTGAAAAGCTTCCGGCAAAAACAACAATTTTAGGACTGTAGAGAACAACGTAACAACTGATCGTTGTCGCCATGAGTTCGGCATACTCCTCGAATGCGGCTAATGCGCGAGGATCGCCTTTCTCTGCGAGCTCGGTGATATCCTTTGCCATGTAATCGGCCCGCGCAAAACGCGGACGATTCCGCCGCGTAAAACTTCGGCCCGAAAGAAACGCTTCCGCACACCCGAGATTTCCGCAACCGCAGGGAGCAGATTGGTCTCCCATTCGAATTATTAAATGACCGGCTTCGGGATGTAACATACGCCCCGCACGAACAAGTTCGCCGTTCGCTATAATTCCAGTTCCAAGCCCCGTTCCGAGCGTCATGATCATCGCATCGCTACAATTTTTCGCTTTGCCCTTCCAATGTTCAGCAAGCATCGCGGCCGCGGCATCGTTTTCAAGAATGACTTTGCGTTTTAATTTGGCCCCGAGAATTTTTGTAATAGGCAAACGACCCCAACTATTATTCGGATCATTGGGATTGGAAAGGTTTGTCGGATCAAGAAGTAACCCCTTAGTAGGGTCCATCGGCCCTGCCGAGGCCAAACCGACATATTTAATCTCGGGGTATAGTTGAATATACTTGCGACCTAATTCACCCAACTGGTTGAGCACCGCAACTTTGCCTTTTTCGACCAATACCGGGACGCGCTCTTCGACCAGAATTTTGCCGGTCTCGTCGACCACTCCGATGTGAACTTTGGTTCCGCCGAGGTCATAAGCTAGGACTTTTTTCTTTTTCATAGGAACTTCTTTCGTCATTTGCGAGAACCAGTCAACCACTCTTGACGCGGGCCCAACATTCAGATCATGCTCGCGCCAAATTCGGAGGCTCCAATGGCAAGTATCACACAAGCGACCAAAAACACAACGCACGTTCAAGTTCCAGTACGGTGGGCTTTCAGTTTAGTCACATCGCTCTTCTTCATGTTTGGCTTTATTACATGTTTGAACGATATCTTGGTGCCGCACCTGAAGGCGCTCTTTGAACTCAACTACGCTCAAGCTTCGCTTGTTCAGTTTACTTTCTTCGGAGCATTTTTCTTAGTTTCATTGCCTGCCGGATACGTGGTGAAAAAAGTCGGGTACCAGATGGGCACAGTGTACGGATTATTAGCGACCGCTCTCGGTTGCGCGCTCTTTTATCCAGCGGCGAATGCACATTCGTACGGAATTTTCCTCATCGGCCTTTTTGTATTGGCATCCGGCGTAACGCAAATTCAGGTTGCGGTAAATCCTTACGTTTCTGTTCTCGGTCCCGCAAAAACGGCTTCGGTCCGACTCAACTTAGCTCAAGCTTTTAATTCGCTTGGCACAACCTTGGCTCCGCTACTTGGCGCATTTTTCATTCTCAGCACAGTCGTAAAATCTCAAACCGAAATTCAAGCGCTTAGCCCAACCGATTTAAATCTTTACCGTGCCGAACAGGCGAGTGCCGTCCAAGGTCCATATCTTGGTCTCGCGATCACTCTGATAATTCTCGCGCTGATTGTTTACCTTGTCCGATTACCAAAAATTCCTACGGACGACGGCACAACAAACAAAAATGACGGACTGTTGAAGCGCGTTTTTGGTGACGTACTTCACCACCGTCATCTCGTCTTAGGCGCCGTTGCGATTTTTTGCTACGTAGGCGCCGAAGTCGCCATCGGGAGCTATTTAATTAACTATTTCGGTTTGCCAGAAATCCTTGGTTTCGAGAGTGCTAAAGCCGGAAAGCTTGTCGCAGTTTACTGGGGCTCGGCCATGGTGGGACGATTTATCGGCGCAGCAATTTTAGAAAAAATAAAACCAGCACAACTTCTGGCCATTTGCGCCGGTTGCGCGGGAGTACTCGTCCTGATTACAATGCTAACGAATGGTTGGGTTGCAGCCGGAGCTATTCTCGCAGTCGGGCTATTTAATTCCATTATGTTCCCGACAATATTCACTCTCGCGATCGCCGGGCTGGGAGAGAAAACGCCACAGGCTTCCGGTTTATTATGTATGGCCATTGTGGGTGGAGCGATTATTCCGCTCGCACAGGGCGCATTAGCGGACAGAATGAATTTACATTACAGCTTTTGGCTTCCGGTCGCTTGCTACTTATTTATTGTCTATTACGGGGCGAAAGGTTTTCAGCCCCGCAGAATTTAAAGATTACGCCGGCTTTTTGCCGAATGAGAAACCCTTCATAGAAGGATTTGTTTGGGCGGTTGGCTGTGGAGCCGCTGGTTTTTTATCTTCATGAAATTTGATACTAGTCTTCGATTCTTCTGGAGCATCGCCTTCTTTTTTCTTTTTACCTAAGAAATTATCAAAATCTTCCTGCTTCACTTTGCCTTCGCCTAAAAGTTTTTTCAGGTGAGATTCAAATGTCATCATTCCTTCAGATGCGCTTGTTTGCATAACTGACGGAAGCTGGAAGGTTTTTCCTTCGCGAATCAAGTTTGCTACGGCAAAGGTATTAATCATGATATCGAACGCCGCCACACGGCCTGGTTTATCGGCGCGAGGGAAAAGTGTTTGCGAGATCACTCCACGAAGCGATTCCGCTAACATCGTGCGAATTTGCGCCTGTTGCCCTTCTGGGAAGGCATCGATAATACGGTCGACGGTTTTCGACGCACTATTAGTATGAAGTGTTCCGAATACCAAGTGTCCGGTTTCAGCAGCGGTAATTGCGAGAGCGATAGTTTCTAAGTCACGCATCTCGCCGACCAGAATGGTATCTGGATCTTCACGTAACGCCGCTTTAAGTGCGTTCGCGAAAGATTTAGTATGACTCGAAACTTCGCGCTGATTAATTAAAGACATTTTACTTTCATGCACGAATTCAATTGGATCTTCAATCGTGAGCACGTGTTCTCGACGGGTCATATTGATCGTGTGAAGCATGGCTGCAAGAGTCGTCGATTTACCAGAGCCGGTTGGGCCGGTTACGAGAATCAATCCGCGCGGGACATCCATCATCGTCGAACAAATAGCTGGTAGTCCAAGCTCTTCGCATGTTTTCAAATTTTCCGGAATAATACGGAAAACCGCACCGAGTCCGCGACGTTGCATAAAAACGTTGCAACGGAATCGGCCGAGCCCCGCTACTGCATAACTGCAATCGAGCTCCCAATTTTCGACGAATAATTTTTTTTGTTTATCTGTCAGCATTTCGAAAACGAGCGCTTGCACGCCTTCGTTGGACAGTACCGGATGATCGAGCTTCACCATTTCGCCGTGAATACGGAGATAAGGCGACGAGCCTGCGCTGAGATGTAAGTCCGAAGCGTTTTGTGCGACCATTACTTTGAAGAGTTGATCTATTTGTGCCATACCATTAGATCGGTAAAAGGCTGAAAGAGCTGAGGTCCAGTTTAGACAATTAGTGAATAATATGGCGGTCTTATGTCTTCAGAAATTCTAATCAACGCGCGGCCAAATCAGACGAGAGTGGCTTATATTGAAAATGGGCGCCTGATGGACCTTAAAATCGACCGAAGGGTCTCTCCGACTTTGGTCGGGTCTATATATAAAGGCAAAGTTTTGCGCGTACTACCAGGGATGCAGGCGGCTTTTGTCGATATCGGATTATCGCGTGCGGCGTTCTTATATGTGGGAGATATTCGCGACGATATCGTTCGAGAAGAAGAAGATTTTTATGACGAACACGAAGAAAAAAATCTGCTCGAACCAAAAGCGGAAGAGAATCCGGCAGTCAAAATTCAAGATTTAATTAAGCCGGGTCAGACGTTACTCGTTCAGGTTGCGAAAGATCCGCTCGGCACAAAAGGTGCGCGCATTACGACGCACATTTCGCTTCCCGGCCGTCACATTGTTTACATGCCCACCCTAAAACACCTCGGGATTTCACGTCGCATAGAAAGCGAAGAAGAACGCAATCGACTTAAAGATATTGTCGAAAAAATAAATCCGACCGGTGGAGTGATCGTTCGCACTGCGGGTGAAGGTGCCACCGCAAATGATATCTCCGCCGACATCGATTATCTCAATCGCGTTTGGCAAGAAGTTGAGACTGGATACGAGAAGAAAAAGGCGATAGGCCTCATCCACGCCGAACTAGATGTCGAGTTGCGCGCCCTCAGAGATTTACTTCACGAACGTGTCGACCGAGTTTATGTTGACGATGCGAAAGCACACAAAAAAATTCTGTCTTTTGTCAGCCAATTCATGCCCGGCTACAAAAGTAAGATTCAATTGTTTAAAGGTGAGCGCCCGCTCTTTGATCTCTATGATATCGACCTCGAAGTTCAGCGCGCTTTGGGCAGAAAAATTTGGCTGAAGTCCGGCGGCTACATCGTGATCGACGAAGCGGAAGCTTTGATAGTGATCGACGTAAACACCGGCCGCTATGTCGGCAAAAAAGATCTCGAAGACACGATCGTAACGACCAACATCGAAGCGGCCCGCGAGATCGCCCACCAACTCCGTATCCGAAATTGTGGCGGCATTATTATTATCGATTTCATCGATATGGAGCGCGCCACGCACAAAGAAAAAGTGATGGAGGTCCTCCTCGAAGAGCTCGCGGTCGACCGCTCGCGAACGGTGGTTTCGGGCATGTCAGATTTGGGGCTCGTCGAAATGACCCGAAAAAGAATCCGTCCGAGTCTCCTCGCTAATCTTTGCGACCCGTGCCCATATTGCGAGGGTAAAGGTTACATCAAGCAGAAGGTGACGGTTGCGAACGAAATCTTCCGTGCTCTCGAGAAAGAGAGCGGCCGCAGCCCGGCAGCGACAACAAGCGTCGTTCACTGTCATAGCGAAGTTGCCGATTGGATCTACGCCGAAGAATCCGAAGCCCTCGATTTAGTTGAACAAAAGGTCGGCCATCCAGTTGCTTTCAAGGTAGAACCCCATTTTCATGTCGAGCAGTATCAGATCGAAAGTCACTAGCGCGCGGGCGCGTCAGCGCGCTAATCCGCGCGCGGAAACTCGTATCCTTTCAGAGTTTTAGGCCTTTGCGAGGTTGACAGCTCTGGGTGCACCTTGGCATAAATGCTGGTCCTACGATTACACCCCTAGTGGAGGTTCATGATGTACGCGATCATTCGCGCCGGCGGCAAACAATATACAGTACGCCCCGGAGATACAGTTCGAGTTGCGAGAATGCCAAAAGATCTTGGTGCAGAATTCAATATGGATGAAGTGCTTTTAGTTGGTGGAGATAAAGTCCACATTGGCGAGCCCGTTTTAAAAGGCGCTAAAGTTTCAGTTGTTGTCGTCGCTCAAGACCGCGCAGCTAAAGTTATGGTTTTCAAAAAGAAACGTCGTCAAGGCTATCGCCGTACAAACGGTCACCGCCAAGATTACACAGAACTTTTTGTTCAAAGCATTGAAGCTCCAGGCGGGCAAACAATGAAGACTGACAAAAAAGCTCAAATCGTTGATCCGGCTAAAATTCAAGAGCGCAAAGATTTGTTCTTGGCTCAGCAAGCCGATCAAACTCGCGAACAAAAAATGCAAAAGCGCGCAGCGAAAAAAGAAAAACAAGAAACACGTAAAGCTTCAGCGGCTCCTAAAAAAGCGGTTAATAAACGTGGCGGCAAAAAAGTTTCTTCAGGCACCAAAGCGAAGAAAAAAACGGCCGCGAAAAAAGCGAAGAAGTAATTTTAAATCTCTTTGAGGGAGTGAAGTATGGCATCGAAGAAGGCAGCGGGTAGTACCAGAAATGGTCGCGATTCAGCAGGCAAACGATTAGGCGTTAAAAGATTCGGCGGCGAGAATGTTCTTCCGGGAACAATCATCGTTCGTCAGCGTGGCACCAAGTATGATCTTGGTCGCGGCGTAAAAATGGGTCGCGATTTCACGATTTACTCGATTGTTGAAGGTCAGGTAAAATTTGAACGCGTCACTAAGCTTAAATTCCGCATCAGCGTTTATCCCGCAGCGGCAACTAAAGCTTCTTAATA
>JAYTDP010000270.1:0-7391 GCA_043735865.1 Bdellovibrionales bacterium | reverse complement strand
TCCCGGGCCGTACGTACCTGAAGTCGATCTCTCAACCGATGTTTTGAAAGATCCCCGTTGCGTGATCCACGAACAAGTTGAAAACGGAGTTTATGTTCGGATGGCGTTACTCGCCGAAATATTAGGACTCAAAGTGGGGAGTGCCGTTTGAAAAAAGGTTCTCTCTATTTAGAAACCGGCGAGATTTATACGGGCCAACTGTTCGCCGGTGAGCCGAAGGCGGGTGAAGTCGTTTTTAACACGTCTCATTCCGGTTACGAAGAAATGGCAACTGACCCTTCTTATTTTTCGCAAATTCTAGTGACGACGGCGTCTCAGCAGGGAAATTACGGGATCGAAGATGATGTATGGGAGTCGAGAAAAATCTGGATTCACGGATTTATCTGTCTCGAGATGCAAGACTCAGAACGTGATCATACTTGGCGCGAACGTTTGAATAAAGCAAAGGTTCCGCTCCTTGCAGAAATTGACACTCGCAAACTCGTGTTCCGTTTGCGTTCAACCGGTGTTACCTGGGGAGCCATCGTCGACTCGGACAATGCGGCTCTCGTAAAAGAAAAGGCAATAGAACTGATTCGACAAGCGAAGCAGATTGGAGAAGACTGGACGGCCATCGCGTCTTCACCCGATGCCTGTGAGTTTGAAGGCGGGGTCAAAGATGGGCCTCGCATCGCACTTTATGATTTTGGTACCAAAGAAAATATTCTGCGCGAACTTCGCAGCCGTTCGTCGCGAGTTAAAGTCTTCCCGGCTCACTCAAGTGCCGACGAAATTAAAGCTTGGAAACCAGATGGAATCTTACTTTCAAATGGCCCCGGCGATCCAGCCCTCGTCAACCCCGGCATCGAAACGGTGCGGAAGCTTCTAGGCTGGCGTTATATTTTCGGAATTTGCATGGGACATCAGGTCCTGGCGCATGCTCTGGGTGGAAAGACCTTTAAACTCAAGTTTGGCCATCGCGGCAGCAATCATCCTATTCGCGACACGTTGCTCGACAAGGTCTATATGACGAGCCAAAACCACGGCTATGCGGTCGATGAGAAGTCCTTGCCCAAGGGTGTAGATATCACTCATATTAATCTGAACGACAATACGGTCGCGGGATTACGTTCAATCGCTCAGAAATGCATGAGCGTCCAATTTCATCCTGAGAGTCTTCCTGGTCCACACGAGTCGTCAGAACTTTTTGATTATTTTATGAAGCAGTTAAAATGAATACATACAGCGATTTGACCGAAAAATTAATGCAGTTTTACACGAGTGGTGAATATCACGAAGAGGCTATTCGCGCGAAAACTCAATTTAACGAGTACGCGGGCGTTTTTGATGAAGCCGCGTCGAATTTCGAAATGAAGTTAGCCCAGTTCGTCGATTGGTATTTGTTCTCTCGCCCGCTTCGGAATGTGGGAATGCCGCCAATTGCTCTTCAGGTCGAACGTGAAGTGATGCCGAGTGAAGAGGATGAAAAAACGTATTTGATAAACCTCTCAAACAATCGCCACAGTCTTTTTGAATTTATCAAAATAGCCAAAGATGATCTTCATGTGCGGGACTTGTTTTCAGGATACAAATTAACGATAAAAGATTCGCCCGTGGTTCACGGCTTCGATTCAGCCGAACCATTTGAGGGGCGCTTAATTCCCCATGGAGACTCTTTCATTTTTGCTTCCGCATTTTGCTTTCATCCGAAAGAGGCGACGAAATATATCCAGTCAGAAGTCAAGCGAGTAAAAAAACTGCCCGATGACGATCGGCCGAAGGCACGAGAAGAGCTCCTCCTCAGGCTATTTAGAATGCGACACAAATACGATCAGTATTCGCACGTGGCCGTCGATGAAATTTATACGAACGAACCGAGAATGAAATTTTAGAAAGTAAAATGGGCAGACATTCGCATCTCAAAAAAGTGGTGATCTTAGGCAGCGGTCCGATTGTCATAGGGCAAGCATGCGAATTTGATTACTCTGGTACCCAAGCCTGTAAGGCATTGATGGCCGAAGGGCTCGAAGTCATTCTAATCAATTCGAATCCCGCGACAATCATGACTGATCCCGAAATCGCCACGCGAGTCTACATAGAGCCTCTCAAAATTGAATTCGTTAAAAAGATTCTTGAGAAAGAACGTCCAGATGCCATCATCCCGACCCTCGGCGGGCAGACCGCTTTAAATCTCGCGCTTGAACTCGATAAGTCGGGGGTTTTAAAAGATCTTGGTATTGAAATGTTAGGCGCGCGCCCCGATACGATTCGCAAAGCTGAAGATCGCGAAATGTTTTGTCGATTACTAGATGGCCTGGGCGCTAAATATCCAAAGAGTCGAATGATTCGGTCATTTGAAGATGGAATTGTTTTTGGTGAAGAGCTTGGTCTTCCGCTCGTTCTCCGCCCCAATTTTACTCTCGGCGGCGGCGGCGGTGGAATCGCATTTTCCCTCGAAGAATACAAAACTAAGTTGGCTATCGCACTTCAAGAAAGCCCGACTCGCGAAGTTTTAGTTGAAGCCAGCATATTGGGTTGGAAAGAGTTCGAGCTCGAAGTGATGCGCGATCGTAAGGGCACTTTTGTGGTCATTTGTTCCATTGAGAACTTTGACCCATGCGGTGTTCACACGGGGGATAGTATTACCGTTGCCCCTCAGCAAACATTATCAGATCGCCAATACCAAGAGATGCGCGACGAAGCCCGTAAGATCATTGAAGCGGTCGGAGTCGAAACCGGAGGCGCAAATATTCAATTTGCCGTACATCCGGAGACCGGCGAACGTGTCGTGATCGAAATGAATCCTCGTGTGAGTCGTTCGTCAGCCCTTGCAAGCAAGGCAACGGGTTTCCCGATTGCGAAAATCGCGGCGCTCCTTTCGGTTGGTTACACTCTCGACGAAATTAAAAACGATATTACTGGGACGACCCCATCTTGTTACGAACCGGCACTCGATTACGTCGTAACGAAAATTCCACGATTTGCGTTTGAAAAATTCGCGGGTGCGAAAGACGCGCTCACAACCCAAATGAAAAGCGTCGGCGAGGTCATGGGAATCGGCCGGACATTCAAAGAATCATTGCAAAAAGCCGCGCTCTCTCTCGAGAGAGATTCGCGTGGATTCAAACCTGTCGAATACTCCGAAGCTCTCGCATGCCAGCCGAACAGTGAGCGACTCTTCCATATAATGCAGGGTTTTCGCGAAGGCATCAGCGTCCAGCGGATGAATGAAATGACCTACATTACGCCGTGGTTTCTTGAGCATGTAAAGGCGATCGCAGATTTCGAAAAAGTGATTGAGAAAAAAGAATTAGACAAAGAGACGTTGCTAAAAGCGAAACGTTACGGTTTTTCTGATGCAGCAATTGCCGCAATCAAGGGCCTCGAGGTAGAGGAGGTTCGAAATCAGCGGCGGTCGCTTGATCTCCACCCGGCGTTCCTCCAGGTCGATACCTGCGCCGGAGAATTCCAATCCAGCACTCCTTATTTTTATTCAAGTTACTGGGGCGACCCATCTCCGGCGCGCCCGAAAGACGATAAAACGATCGCCCTATTGGGAAGCGGCCCAAACCGAATCGGCCAGGGCATCGAATTCGATTATAGTTGCGTGCGAAGTGTGCGGCGTTTTCAAAAAGAAGGCTTCCGTATTGTCATGATAAATTCGAATCCCGAAACTGTCTCAACGGATTACGACACTTCCGACGAACTTTTCTTCGAACCGCTGGTCGAAGAAAATGTGTCCGAGATTTTGAGGTTCGTTAATCCACGAGGTTTTGTCGCTCAACTCGGCGGACAAACCCCGATTCAGTTGGCGCCACTACTTGAGGAACAGGGATTTAAGCTGCTGGGTTCGCCCATGGCCACGATCGACCTTGCTGAAGATCGCGGCCAGTTCGCCGAAATCTGCCGCGAATTAAAATTTCAAATACCTCGCTCCGGAATGGCCACCGACATCTCTGAAGCTTTGGAAGTTGCAAAAAAAATCGATTATCCGATCTTGTGCCGTCCTAGCTACGTTCTGGGCGGTCGCCGTATGGAGATCATTGAGAATGAGACCGAACTCCAAAGCTACTTTGAGAGACACGGCCCGTTTATCAATAAAAAAGCTCCGTGCTTAGTCGACGAATTCCTCGATCGCGCTCTTGAGGTCGATGTCGATCTGATCCGAGGCCCAAACTGGATGGTGGTCGGCGGAATCGTCGAGCATATCGAGGCGGCGGGAGTTCACTCTGGCGACAGCATGGGCGTAATACCTCCGCAAAGATTAAAGCCCGAGACGAGTACCAAGATAGAGTCTATGAGTTGCGCACTCGCAGAACGAATGGGTGTGCTCGGATTCTTAAATCTTCAGCTCGCAATTAAAAATGACGAGATTTATATTCTAGAAGCAAATCCCCGAAGCTCACGCAGTGTTCCCTTTATTGTAAAAGCCACGGGTATTCCTGTCGTCGACCTTGGTGTGCTGGCCATGCTCGAAGTCGACAAAAAGAAAATTCCGGTCGAAAACTATAAATGGCGCAACATCGATACAGTATGTGTAAAGGGCGTCGTTTTCCCATTCAAAAAATTCAGCGAAGCGGACTCCATGCTTGGTCCCGAAATGAAATCGACTGGAGAGTCGATGGGGAGGGGCGAAGACTATCCTGAAGCTTTGCTCAAAGCTTTGGTCGGAAGCCACATCACCCTCCCGCCGAGCGGAGAAGTATTCTTCTCATGCCGGGACAAAGATAAAGATCAGCTTTTGCCGGTGGCGCGTGAACTCGCAACCATGGGCTATACCATCAGTGCTACCGGCGGAACATTCAAGTTCCTCCAAGATTCCGGTGTTGAATGCGAGTCGGTTAAAAAGGTTCATGAAGGTCGCCCAAATTGCGTGGATCGCATACGTTCCGGGCAGGTCGCATTTGTGATTAACACGACTTCTGGTCGGCGCTCCATTGAAGCTAGTTTCGGTATACGTCGCAGCTGCATCGACTATTCAATCCCGTGCATCACTGAAAGTGACGCTGCGGAAAGTTTCTTATTAGCGCTTAAGCGCAAGCGGCGCGGGGACTTCACCGTCGAACCCATCAGTCCGCTCGAGCCGCTTTAATCTCGACAAGCACTTTTGACCTCGCGATTATCTTGTGATCCAATTCTTTTATGCCTGTTTTAAGTGTCCGCAATTTAGTGAAGTCCTATAAGAAGGGCTTTATTCCCAAAAAAGTCGAAGTCTTACACGGGGTGAGTTTCACGTTGAATGACGGCACGATCACAGGTTTTCTCGGTGGGAATGGCGCGGGTAAAACGACAACGATTAAGTGTATCCTTGGACTTGCGTTTCCCGAGTCCGGAGAAATTGAATATTTTGGTCAAAGCGAATTCGATCACGAAGTCAAAAAACGGATCGGCTTCTTGCCGGAACGACCCTACTTTTACGAGCATTTGACGGGCGAGGAGTTTCTGCGGTTTTACGGGCAACTGTCGTTACGTCTAACTCGGAAAGATTTAGTAGAGCGTATCGAAAAACTTCTGAAGCGCGTGGACCTCGTTGATGCCCGAGACCGTAAGCTTCGTAATTATTCAAAAGGAATGTTACAAAAGGTCGGAGTGGCTCAGGCGCTCATTCACGATCCAGAACTTGTTATTCTGGATGAGCCCATGTCTGGACTTGACCCTGATGGACGATTTTATTTAAGCGAAATTATCCGTGAAACGGCTCGAGAGGGTCGCACTGTGTTTTTCAGCAGCCACCTCCTTAATGACGCCGAAAAATTGTGTCAAAATTTAGTTATCATGAAAGCGGGACGCGTTTCTTATGAGGGTTCGACCGAGCAGTTCCTTCAAAAAATGGGAGAAGCCGCCATCGTTACTTTTATGAATTCCGGAAAAAAAGAAGTCAAAAGAGTCGAGAACCAATTGGATTTGCAGACTGCCCTTAGTCGTCTCATTGCGGAAGGCGCCCAGATCATCGACATTAAACAGGACCGCAACTTAGAGGAAGCATTTATTAAAATGGGTCTTCGAGGGGAACCTTAATGCGTTCAGTACTGATTATCGCGACTAACACATTTCGAGAAATCATTCGAGACCGAATCCTTTACGGTATTCTCGTGAGTGCCATTCTACTTATTCTCTTGAGTTTAGCTCTTGGCCAACTCAGTTTTGCCGAGCAAACCCGAATTGCATCGAACTTTGGGTTCACGGCGATTCATTTAGGAGCAATGATCGTTTCGATTTTCGTCGGCAGTACATTAGTTGGTCGAGAAATCGATAAGAAAACTATTCTTACGCTGTTCGTGCGCCCCATATCTCGGGCGCAGTTTTTAGTCGGAAAGTGTTTGGGTCTCATGGGCGTTAATGTCGTTTGCGTGGCGGCACTCTCGGCCGTGCTCGGCGGTATACTTTTTTTCATGCAGCTGCCTTTAGGTGAAGCTTTTTTTGCCGGACTATATGGGATCATCTTAGAAGCCATTTTGCTTCTCACGATCGCGATATTTTTTGGTAGCTTTTCTTCGCCGATGCTCTCGGTCTCATTTACGATCGGTTTTTTTCTGATTGGTCACTGGATTGAATCGTTACGATTCTTTTTAAATAATACGGACTCCCAAGCGTTTTTCTTGTTGGGCAAAGCGTTGACGGCGACTCTCCCAAATCTCGAATTTTTTAATTGGCGTAGTCTTTTTATTTACGATGACCCGATCCCTTGGCCGGAATTGGGTTTTTCTACACTTTACATGCTCGCATGGGCGCTGTTTTTTATCACTGTATCGTCTCTCATTTTAGGAAAACGCGATCTTGGTTGATTTATCGGTACTTCCAAATGAGTTTTTTGTTTCCTTCTTTTTCTTGCTGGGCCTCCTTATGGGCAGTTTTGCGAATGTCGTCATTTATCGTTTGCCGGCTGGCTTGAGTGTTGTGAGACCACGTTCTCACTGTCAAGAGTGCAAGAAAATGGTGGAGTGGTACGACAATATTCCAGTTCTTTCTTTCCTGATTTTGAAAGGCCGATGCCGTCACTGCAAAACGAAGTTCTCTTGGCGGTATCCAGTCGTCGAATTATTAACAGGATTGATATTCGCCAGTTTATATTTCCATTTGGGTTTTTGCTGGTTTCTCCTCGAAGCTTTGATTTTTGCGTTCTCATTGGTTGTCGTCAGTTTCATCGACTTCGACCATATGATTCTTCCCGACGTTTTTACGCTTTCCGGAATAGTAATTGGACTCGCGGGCGCACTGTTGAATCCCGAGCGAACCTTTCTCGATGCCGTGGCCGGTGTCATGATTGGCGGCGGATTTCTTTGGGCCATTTCGGCCATCTACTTTCAGATCCGTAAACAAGAGGGTATGGGGGGCGGAGATATCAAGCTTCTCGCGTGGATCGGCGCCGTACTCGGCTGGCAGGCGGTCCCATTCGTCATATTATGCGCGAG